>NZ_DFUB01000008.1:0-78035 GCF_002379575.1 Flavobacterium sp. UBA4197 | reverse complement strand
TACTGTTGCACTGTTACAGAATATTTGTGCTGCCGCTACAGGTTCTGCAGTTGTATTTACCGTTACCTGAGCAACAGTAGAATAGTTTGCCTGTCCGTTTGCTACACAGGTTACCGCTAAACGATAGTATGTTGTTTGCGTAATTGTTGCTGTAGTCAAATCAGCATAAGTTGCTGTTGCTGTTCCCACATTTACCGGTGTTGTAAATGCCATATCTGTAGCAGATTGCCACTGATATGATGTGGTTTCACCAGTAGAGTAACCTGTTGCCTGAATTGTTGACGTTCCGGAAGTACAAATTGTAGTTACCGTAGCGGTAGCGGTACCGCCAACTGCTGCTGTACAAACCGGAGACGTAAATTCATCGGCTCCCATATCCGGTGTTGTAACATTTCTTGTATCGCCATCAATATCGGTAGTAATACCTGCAATTGGTGTTCCAAGGTTGTCTAAATAAACATTACTTGCCGGTACTAAATGTAAGTCTGTTAAAGAGGTATACACCGGTAAAACATTTTTAGCGTTTGTGTTGCCTCCGAAACCTGTTTGTAACGCTGCAAGATCTGCTCTGTCTGATACAATATACCCCAGATTCGTTCCTGTTGTATAATAGTTGTTATAATCTATTGCTGCAAAGACCGTATTGGCTGCTTCCGAATAAATCGCATAGCGTGCTCCGGTTTGTGTTTGCGTATTGCTAAAGATATTGTTTCGCAAGTTAATGGCTCCGGCTGCTGTAACCGTTGCTGTAACATTGATCGCTGCCGGTCTTCCTCCAATAGTCTGGTTAGTATTCATTGCCACTGTATTGTGGTAAACATTGTAACCAGCTCCCTGGTTGATGATGATTCCGTATCCGTTATCGGCTACGCCACCACCCGCTGAATATCCATAACTTGCTACATCACTGATGAAGTTATTATATACCGTAATGTTTGCCGCAGCGTTGTTGGAATTCAAATAGATTCCGTTACATCCATAACCAGTGGTATTGGTATTTTTAATATCGGATATTTTGTTATTAAACACGGTTCCGTTAATTGCGTTTCCGCCAACAAGTATACCCGATGCTGTACTGGTTGTAGTTGTTGTTACTCCAAAAATCTGGTTTCCGGAAATCACAAATCCCTGTGCGTTTTGCACCGCTACTCCTCTAAAACCAAGTTTATCAACAGCAGTTGCAGATCCTATAACATTACCCGTAATCACAAATCCCTGATCCGGAGTTGTTGCATTTCCGATAGCGAAAATAGCATTCTGCATTTTGTTGAAGGTGTTATTAATAGATGCAAAACCGGTATTGGATGCTTCTGCAGCACCTCCTAAAGCAGTACCACTCACCACAATACCTGCCACGGTTGTTGCCGGTGTGTTTCCGATGATTTTAAGGTTTTTGAATGTCGCATTCAATGCTCCGTTTGTAGCATCGGCACTCGCTACCCAAAGTACAACCCCTGCTCCATTGGTATTGGTGATTGTTAAATCACGGGTAGTTGTTCCGTTATTACTACCGTCGATAGTTACATAATCTGCTCCTGCTATTTTAAGAATAGCCGTTGCATTAGATCCTGAAAATGCTGCTGTAACACCAGTTGCCGGTTTAATGGTCAACGTGTTTGTTGCACTGGCATCCGGATTGGAATTAATCGTAATTGGATAGGTTTCTCCCGTATAGGTTGCATCTGTTAATGAGAAGGTAACCGGACCGGATAAACATTTTGAGTTATAGTCTGCTACAGCCGCTGTTAACGTTGCATAGTTTCCAGAAGCTCCAACGGTATAAACACCACTTAAAGGGCTGTAAATATTGTATGTAAACGGTGTGGTTGGCGGCGTTGCTGCTGCCGGCGGATTAATTGTAAATCCTGCTGCACCTGCTGCCGGTAATACGGCCACATTTGGAGTTCCTGCATTATCCTGAGCCACAATATAATAGGAAACAGAATCTCCTAATACTGCTCCAGCACCAATTGTAAATTCATATTGTCCAGATCCTAAACTGGTCGCTACAGCTGCCGTATAGGTTCCTGCATTGATTTTCCAGTAGGCAACCGGTAAACCGGCACCTGTTGTTGGCACTCCGCTTCCGTCTGTAATTGTTGCTGTAATTACTTTACTACCCGGTACGCAAGAACCTGCTACTACCGTATGTACTATTACCGGAGCCGTTATATCTGTAGGGATACCGGCAAATTCATCTGCTCCGATATCCGGAGTTGTTACATTTCTTACATCTCCGTCAAAATCATCCGTGATACCCGCTACCGGTGTACCACCATTTTCGATTTGTGTCGGTATTGTAGTATCGATGTGTAAGAAAGTAGCATTTGCGCCTGTCACGGAAACCCAGTTCGGATTTTCTGTTACAGATGAAACATCTCTTGGTGCCACTCTGGCTTTAAAAGCTGCCAGGGTTGCATCGGTATTTGTTCCGTCCGTAAAAATTGTCGTTCCAAAATACAGGTTATTATTAGATACGGCATCATACGTTGTTAACGTTGTTGAAGATCTTCTGTAGGCTGCTGCAAGTCCCGCTCCGGTTGTTGCAGACTGGTTTACAAAAATATTGTTTCTGAAAGCTACTGTAGGCGTTGTTGAAACAGATACAGCGCTTGATCCGAATAATGCTCCGGTACTTGCTCCGTTTAAACGAACGGTGTTGAAGTTAACATTTACCGTTGTTCCTCCTGTAATGTTGATCCCGATCAAAGGGTTGGCTGCATTTGCAATCGGAGTTCTCAAGTCGCCCACAATATTATTGTATAGTGACGTTGTTGTTCCACCAGACACTAAGATACCATTTACGGTTCCGGAAGCATTGTTTGCCTCAATATTGAAGATCTTGTTTTTATAAAGATTCTGTATGGTTCCTCCCGTAATGGAAATAGCAGAAACGTTTGCCGCTCCTGTTGTTGTTAAACCGCTGATGGTATTGTTAAAAAAGTTCTGGTTACCGGCAGCAGAAGTGATTCCTACGATACTGCCCGCAGTAGTAACATTTGTAATTGTATTTCCAGACACATTGTTTGTACCGCCAACCAAGCTGTACCCCGCATTCAATACGGTTGAAGCACTACTTCCGTTGATAATATTGTTAAATGTGTTGTTCGTTATTGTTTTTGCCGGATATCCCGCAGTTCCTCCATCGGCCGATCTGAAACCGCCTAATGTTGTTGCTCCGGTTAATGTAACATTTGAGAAATTATTTCCGGTATTGGTTTCTGAACCACTTGTAGTACTTCCGAAAGAGTCATAGAAGTACACGGTTCCACCCGCTCCGGTTTTACTAAAACCAGTAACAATGGCATTGTTGTTTACGATGGTTACCGCATCTGTAGGGTGGGTTACATTATTACTGATAAACGTAAATCCAGCGGTTGTGTTTACTGATAAGTTCGTAAAAGTATTGTTGTTGATGTTTGTATTTAATGTAGTAGCGGCATTAATAATCAAAGTTATCGCTGCCGTTCCTGCTACTGTGTGTCCAAATGTATTGAAGTCGTTGTTATTGATATTCAATGTTGTGGTAGCACTTACGGTAGTTGCCTCATTGGATATCCCAAACATCGTTCCGCCGGCAACAGCGCTGCGTAAGGATACCGTATTGTTATTGATTGTATTCACAATAACACCGGTAGGTGCGTTATTGAAAGCCGGTACAAAGATTCCTCTTAGGGTTCCTGCCGTAACGCCTCCGTTTGAACTGGCTACGTTATTATAAGAAATATTAAAATTCTTGGTATTTCTTACCAGGATACCGTTAACCGATCCGGAAACATTCGAATAACCGGAAAAGGTTCCCGTTGTTCCAAAGTTTGTTATCGTGTTCCCTGTTGCCAGTGCTGTTCCTCCAATATCCAATCCGGTATTGTGATCAGCCGCCGCCGTTGGTCCCACATATACGATTCCGATGTTTACATCAGTTATCGTATTGCCATAGATTTTCAGGTTATGATTTCCTCCGTTAGCTCCGGTTGCCGTAGCTGCTGTTGTAACGGTAGTACCCGAGTGGACAGAGTTACTGTAAATACCGAAGGTATTTTGATAAGTACGGTTTAAATCGATAGTATTGTTCAGGATGGTGTTATTCTGCGCACCATTTGTAGTAGAGGCATACAGCAACGCAACACCCCATTCGGTCATGTTGTTCGTTCCTGCTGCCGTTGTTGAATTGGCTGCATTTTCCTGCATTGTAAAGCCCTGGATCGTAACCCAGTCTGCTCCTACTAATTTAAAAATAGCATCATTTAAAGCTCCCGACGTTTGAGGGGTTGGTGCTGTAATTGTGCTGGTACTTCCTACTATTGTAATTGTATTTACCGCTGTTCCTTCAGCTGTAATGACATAACCGCCCGCAGGTGCCGTTTCATTTCCGGAGAGTGTTATCACGACCGGTCCCGAAATAGTTGCTGCGTTCAATGCCGTAATAGCCGAAGCCAGGTTCGGATATGTGGCACTTAAACCCGATCCGCCGTTTGTAGCTACCTGTGCATTGGCTACAAAGACCGATACAAATAAAAAGAACATTAAACATATATGTTTAATGTTCTTCGACCATGCAAATTGATGGGCATCGCTGTTTTTAAGCAACGCTTTACTTTCGCTGCCTAATGAATAGTAATTTTTATTCATATGAAATTATTTAGTCGGTTAAATTACTAAATTTTTCATCATACAATAAAAAAACTATAAAAATTTTAAAGATTTAACAATTTAATATTTTGGCGGTTAAAATATTCACAAATAAAAAAAGCCTCTCATAATGAGAGGCTTTTTATTAAGCTTGACCTGTTGGTCCGAAATTTAAAGGTATCGAAGGCAATTCTGCCTCTTTGATTTCACCATGAGCTGCTTCAAACCGTGTTATGTTTTCTGCTAAAGCTCCTAATAAACGTTTTGCATGCTGCGGAGTAAGTATAATTCTGGATTTTACTTTTGCTTTTGGCACTCCCGGCATAATGTTTACAAAATCAATTACGAATTCTGTGTTGGAATGATTGATGATTGCCAGATTGGAGTAAATCCCGTCGGCTACCTGCTCATCCAATTCAATATTGATTTGTCCTTGCTGTTTATTATCACTCATGATTCTTAGTAATTAAATTCTTCTTTTGCAGCCATTAATTCGTTGAATTCTTCTTTAGAACCTACAATAATATTATCGTAATCTCTCATACCTGTACCAGCAGGGATTCTGTGACCCACAATAACATTTTCTTTCAATCCTTCTAATCCGTCAACTTTACCAGCTACAGCTGCTTCATTCAATACTTTCGTTGTTTCCTGGAACGATGCTGCCGAGATAAACGATTTCGTTTGTAATGACGCTCTTGTAATACCCTGAAGAATCGGAGTAGCCGTTGCCGGAACCACATCTCTTGCAACTACAAGGTTTCTGTCATTTCTCTTCAGTAAAGAGTTTTCATCTCTTAATTCTCTTGGCGATATGATCTGACCTGCTTTCAGGTTATCAGAATCACCCGCATCTTCCACAACTTTCATTCCGTATAATTTATCATTTTCAACGATAAAGTCACTTGTATGAGCCAACTGATCTTCTAAGAATAGTGTATCACCCGGATCCTGGATTTGAACTTTACGCATCATCTGACGAATTACAACTTCAAAGTGCTTGTCATTAATTTTTACCCCTTGTAAACGGTACACTTCCTGAATTTCATTTACCAAGTACTGTTGTACAGCAGATGGTCCCTGGATTCTTAAGATATCATCCGGAGTAATTGCTCCGTCAGATAGTGGCATACCTGCTCTTACGTAGTCATTTTCCTGAACTAAGATCTGGTTTGAAAGTTTAACTAAGTATTTCTTAATCTCACCAAATTTAGATTCTACAACGATCTCACGGTTACCTCTTTTGATTTTTCCAAAAGATACTACACCATCAATCTCAGATACTACAGCCGGGTTTGAAGGATTACGAGCTTCTAACAACTCGGTAATTCTTGGTAAACCTCCTGTAATATCCCCTGCTTTTGAAGAACGACGAGGGATTTTCACTAAAATCTTACCTGCTTTAATTTTCTCTCCGTCATCAACCATAAGGTGGGCACCCACCGGTAAGTTGTAAGAACGGATTAATTCTCCGTCTTTTCCGTAGATTAATAAAGTAGGAATTAATTTTTTATTTCTGGCTTCAGAGATTACTTTTTCCTGGAATCCGGTTTGCTCATCGATTTCAACCATGAACGATTGTCCCTGTTCGATATCTTCGTAAGCCACCTTACCTGTAAATTCTGAAATAATTACACCATTATACGGGTCCCATTTACAGATTGTAGTTCCTTTATCTACTACTTCACCATCTTTAACAAAGATGCTTGATCCGTAAGGGATATTATGTGTATTTAATACAATTCCTGTTGTTTCGTCTACTAATTTTAATTCTGTTGAACGGGAAATTACAATATCGATAGCATTACCTTCATTGTCTTCTCCTTTAACAGTTTTTAAATCTTCGATTTCAAGTCTTCCTTTGAATTTCGTAATGATACTTGATTCTTCAGAAATGTTACCTGCTGTACCCCCAACGTGGAATGTACGTAGTGTTAACTGTGTACCCGGCTCACCAATAGACTGTGCTGCAATAACTCCTACTGCTTCACCTCTCTGGGTCATTTTACCTGTTGCCAGGTTACGTCCGTAACATTTTGCACAGATACCTTTTCCAGCTTCACAAGTTAACGGAGAACGAACGTCTACTCTTTCAATTGGAGAAGCGTCAATAGCTTTAACGATAGCTTCTGTAATTTCATCACCTGCGTGAACTAAAATTTCGCTGGTTAAAGGATTGATTACATCTTGTAACGCAACACGTCCTAAGATTCTTTCTCCTAAAGTTTCAACAACTTCCTCATTCTTTTTCAATGCTGATACTTCAACACCTCTTAAAGTACCACAATCTACAGAGTTTACAATAACATCCTGAGAAACGTCATGTAATCTTCTGGTTAAGTACCCGGCATCTGCCGTTTTAAGAGCCGTATCCGCAAGACCTTTACGAGCACCGTGAGTAGAAATAAAGTATTCTAAAATTGAAAGTCCTTCTTTAAAGTTCGATAAAATCGGGTTTTCAATAATTTCACCACCACCAGCGGTTGATTTTTTAGGCTTAGCCATCAAACCACGCATACCGGTTAACTGACGAATCTGTTCTTTAGATCCCCTCGCTCCAGAGTCAAGCATCATATACACCGAGTTGAATCCCTGCTGGTCTTCTCTAATGTTTTTCATCGCTAATTCTGTAAGCAATGCATTGGTTGAAGTCCAAACGTCAATAACCTGGTTGTAACGCTCATTATTAGTAATAAGACCCATGTTATAGTTCATCGAAATCGCTTCAACCTGACCGTTTGCATCCGCAATAAGGTCTTGTTTCTGATCTGGAATTTTGATATCCCCTAAAGAGAAAGAAAGTCCTCCTCTGAAAGCGAAACGGTATCCCATATCTTTCATATTATCCAAGAAGGCAGCAGTAGTAGGTACATTGGTAACACTTAAAATTTTACCAATAATATCTCTTAAGGACTTCTTCGTTAATACTTCATTTATATAACCAGCTGCTTCCGGTACTACTTCGTTAAATAATACTCTACCTGCAGTAGTCTGGATAATTTTATATACTAATTCTCCGTTTTCATTAAAGTCTTTTGCTCTGATTTTAACACGGGCATTCAACTCTAATTTCCCTTCATTCAAAGCAATATTTACTTCTTCTGCCGAGTAAAAAGTCAGGCCTTCACCTAAAATTTTATGATCCGGAGTAGACAAACGTTCTTTGGTCATGTAATACAGACCCAAAACCATGTCCTGAGAAGGTACCGTGATTGGCGCACCATTTGCAGGGTTCAAGATATTGTGTGAAGCCAACATTAATAATTGTGCTTCCAAAATAGCTTCCGGTCCTAATGGTAAGTGAACCGCCATCTGGTCACCATCGAAATCGGCATTAAACGCCGTACACACTAACGGGTGTAACTGGATCGCTTTACCTTCAATCAATTTTGGCTGGAATGCCTGGATACCTAATCTGTGCAAAGTAGGAGCACGGTTTAGCAGTACCGGGTGTCCTTTAATTACGTTTTCAAGGATATCCCAAACTACCGGCTCTTTTTTGTCGATAATTTTCTTAGCCGACTTCACTGTTTTAACAATTCCTCTTTCGATTAATTTACGAATAACGAATGGTTTGTACAGTTCCGCAGCCATATCTTTAGGCAGACCACATTCGAACAATTTCATTTCCGGTCCAACAACAATTACCGAACGGGCAGAATAATCCACACGTTTACCTAATAAGTTCTGACGGAAACGACCTTGCTTACCTTTTAAGGAATCCGAAAGGGATTTTAATGGTCTGTTTGATTCTGTTTTAACAGCAGAAGCTTTTCTTGTGTTATCGAATAACGAGTCTACAGATTCCTGTAACATACGTTTTTCGTTTCTTAAGATTACTTCCGGAGCTTTAATTTCCATTAATCGTTTTAAACGGTTGTTACGGATGATTACTCTTCGGTACAAATCATTTAAATCCGATGTTGCGAAACGACCTCCATCAAGCGGCACTAACGGACGCAATTCCGGTGGAATAACCGGGATTACTTTTAAAATCATCCATTCCGGACGGTTTTCTCTGTTATTGTTTGCTTCACGGAACGATTCTACAACCTGAAGTCTTTTTAAAGCTTCTGTTTTACGTTGTTTTGATGTTTCATTATTAGCAGCGTGACGCAGGTCGTAAGACAAAGCATCTAAATCTGTACGTGCCAATAAGTCCATAATACATTCCGCACCCATCTTAGCGATGAATTTGTTCGGATCGGTATCATCTAAATATTGATTCTCCATCGGAAGGGTATCTAAAATATTCAAATACTCTTCTTCAGTTAAGAAGTCTAATCGGTTTAAAGTTTCTCCTTCTGGATTTTTAGCAATACCCGGTTGAATTACTACATATCTTTCGTAGTAAATAATCATGTCTAATTTCTTAGACGGCAAGCCTAGAATGTAACCAATTTTGTTTGGAAGGGAACGGAAATACCAGATATGAGCGATAGGCACCACCAAATTGATGTGTCCAACTCTGTCTCTACGTACTTTTTTCTCCGTAACTTCAACTCCACAACGGTCACAAACGATTCCTTTATAACGGATTCTTTTGTATTTACCACAAGCACATTCGAAATCTTTTACTGGACCGAAAATTCTTTCGCAGAAAAGACCGTCACGCTCTGGTTTGTGTGTACGATAGTTGATGGTTTCTGGTTTTAAAACCTCACCTCTTGATTCTGCCAGAATGGATTCTGGGGAAGCAAGTCCTATCGAAATTTTGTTAAATCTTTTAACGGTATTTTTATCTTTTAATCTCGTCATGATATGAATACTATCGATTTATTAAAAACGCTATAAAAGGGAGCAATCAAAGATTACTCCCGTGTGAATTTATTCTTCTAATCTGATGTCTAATCCAAGACCTTTCAATTCATGCATTAATACATTGAATGATTCCGGTAATCCTGGTTCCGGCATAGTTTCTCCCTTAACGATAGCTTCGTAAGTTTTCGCTCTACCAATAACGTCATCCGATTTAACAGTCAAGATTTCTCTTAGTGTACTTGATGCTCCATAAGCTTCAAGAGCCCAAACCTCCATCTCTCCAAAACGCTGACCACCGAATTGTGCTTTACCTCCTAATGGCTGTTGCGTAATTAATGAGTATGGACCGATAGAACGTGCGTGCATCTTATCATCAACCATGTGTCCTAATTTCAACATGTAGATGATACCTACAGTCGCCGGCTGGTGGAAACGGTCTCCTGTTCCTCCGTCATACAGGTAAGTATGACCGAATCTAGGAATACCTGCTTCGTCTGTTAAAGCATTGATCTGCTCTAAAGAAGCTCCATCAAAAATTGGCGTTGCAAATTTCTTACCTAGTTTCTGACCTGCCCATCCAAGAACAGTTTCATAGATCTGCCCGATGTTCATACGCGATGGTACACCAAGTGGATTCAATACGATATCTACAGGAGTTCCGTCTTCTAAGAAAGGCATGTCTTCGTGACGAACAATTTTCGCAACGATACCTTTATTTCCGTGACGTCCCGCCATTTTATCCCCAACTTTCAGTTTACGTTTCTTAGCGATATAAACTTTAGCCAGTTTTAAAATTCCTGATGGTAATTCATCTCCAACAGTGATTGTAAATTTCTCTCTTCTCAATGCTCCCTGAAGGTCATTCAACTTAATTTTATAGTTGTGGATCAGGTCGTTCACCATTGCATTGGTTTCATCGTCTGTAGTCCACTGTCCTTTTGTTAAGTGTGCGAAATCTTCAACAGCATACAACATTTTCTGAGAGTATTTTTTACCTTTTGGCAATACTTCTTCTCCCAAATCATTCATAACACCCTGAGATGTTTTTCCATTCACGATGTCAAACAATTTCTCCACCAATCTGTCTTTCAATTCATTGAATTTCACTTCAAATTGTGTTTCTAAAACTGCTAAATCATCTTTATCTTTAGAACGTTTACGTTTATCTTTAACCGCTCTTGCGAATAATTTTTTATCTAAAACCACACCGTGTAATGAAGGAGACGCTTTTAATGAAGCATCTTTAACATCACCTGCTTTATCCCCGAAGATCGCTCTTAATAATTTCTCTTCCGGAGTAGGATCTGACTCTCCTTTTGGTGTAATTTTTCCGATTAGAATGTCGCCAGGTTTTACCTCTGCACCAATTCTAATCATACCGTTTTCATCTAAATCTTTAGTTGCCTCTTCACTTACGTTAGGGATATCATTCGTTAACTCTTCGTTACCTAATTTTGTATCTCTTACTTCCAGTGAATAGTCATCCACGTGAATGGATGTAAAGATGTCATCACGAACAACTTTTTCAGAAATTACGATCGCATCCTCGAAGTTGTACCCTTTCCAAGGCATGAAGGCAACTTTAAGGTTTCTACCTAAAGCCAGCTCTCCGTTTTGCGTTGCATAACCTTCACAAAGTACCTGTCCTTTTGCAACTCTGTCTCCTCTTCTTACGATTGGTTTCAGGTTGATAGAAGTACTCTGGTTGGTTTTTCTGAATTTGATTAACTGGTATGTTTTTTCATCCGGATCGAAACTAACTGCTCTTTCCGCATCGGTTCTGTCGTATTTGATGGTAATCATGTTCGCATCAACATATTCAACAGTTCCGCTACCTTCAGCATTGATCAGTACTCTGGAATCAGACGCCACCTGACGCTCTAATCCTGTACCAACAATTGGTGCTTCCGGACGCAATAATGGAACTGCCTGACGCATCATGTTTGATCCCATCAATGCACGGTTCGCATCATCGTGCTCCAAGAACGGAATTAATGAAGCCGAAATGGATGCAATCTGGTTTGGCGCAACGTCTGTATAATCTACAACTCCTGGCTCAACCACAGGGAAATCTCCTTCTTCACGAGCAATAACTCTGTCAGCGGTGATGGTTCCGTTTTCATCCATATCAATGTTTGCCTGAGCAATCATTTTTCCTTCTTCTTCTTCTGCACTTAAATAGATCGGAGTAGAAACCAAATCCACTTTACCTTCCGTTACTTTACGGTAAGGTGTTTCAATGAATCCCATTCCATTCACTTTTGCATATACTCCAAGAGATGAAATCAAACCAATGTTTGGTCCCTCCGGTGTTTCAATAGGACATAAACGTCCGTAGTGTGTATAGTGAACGTCACGCACCTCGAATCCGGCTCTTTCTCTGGAAAGACCTCCTGGTCCAAGGGCAGACAATCTTCTTTTGTGTGTAATCTCGGCCAGTGGATTCGTTTGGTCCATGAACTGAGATAACTGGTTGGTTCCAAAGAAAGAGTTGATTACTGATGACAATGTTTTGGCATTGATCAAATCAATTGGTGTAAACACCTCGTTATCTCTAACGTTCATTCTTTCTCTGATTGTTCTTGCCATACGGGCAAGTCCTACACCAAATTGTGCCGACAATTGTTCTCCAACTGTTCTAACACGACGGTTTGATAAGTGATCGATATCATCAATCTCTGCTTTAGAGTTGATCAATTCGATTAAATATTTTACGATTGTAATGATATCCTCTTTGGTCAAAACCTGTTTTTCCATTGGGATATCCAAACCTAATTTTTTATTCATTCTGTAACGACCAACTTCACCTAAGTTGTAACGTTGATCGGAGAAGAATAATTTATCGATAATACCACGAGCCGTTTCCTCATCAGGCGGTTCTGCGTTACGCAACTGACGGTAAATGTGCTCTACAGCTTCTTTTTCTGAGTTTGTAGGGTCTTTTTGTAATGTATTGTGGATAATAGCGTAATCAGCCTGATTGTTATCTTCTTTGTGTAACAAAATAGCTTTAACGTTCGCATCAATAATTTCCTCTACATTGTCTTTATCTAAAATCGTATCACGATCCAAGATAATTTCATTACGTTCAATTGATACTACTTCTCCAGTATCCTCATCAACGAAATCTTCATGCCAGGTGTTCAGAACACGCGCAGCAAGTCTTCTTCCGATGTACTTTTTAAGACCAGTTTTAGAAACTTTGATTTCTTCTGCAAGGTCAAAAATCTCTAGAATATCTTTATCTCTTTCAAATCCGATAGCACGGAAAAGAGTTGTTACCGGTAATTTTTTCTTTCTATCGATATAAGCATACATAACGCTATTGATATCGGTAGCAAATTCAATCCAAGATCCTTTAAAAGGAATTACTCTGGCAGAGTATAATTTTGTACCATTCGCATGGAAAGATTGTCCGAAGAATACACCCGGTGAACGGTGTAACTGAGATACTACAACACGCTCGGCACCGTTGATAACGAAAGTACCGCTTGGTGTCATGTATGGTATTGTACCTAAATATACATCCTGAACAATTGTTTCAAAATCTTCATGTTCCGGGTCTGTACAATACAGTTTTAAACGTGCTTTTAAAGGCACACTGTACGTCAACCCTCTGTCAATACATTCTTCAATTGTATAACGTGGTGGATCAACAAAGTAATCAAGGAATTCCAATACAAACTGATTTCTTGTATCTGTAATTGGGAAGTTTTCCATGAAGGTATTATAAAGACCTTCGTTGCCTCTTTCGTCAGATTTAGTTTCCAATTGGAAGAAATCTTTAAAAGATTTTACCTGAATATCTAAAAAATCCGGGTAATCAGGGATGTTTTTCGTCGAGGCGAAATTTAATCTTTCAGTCTGATTTGTTAACATCAATGGACAAAATTTTGATTAAAAAAAAGTAATTTTGTGTAAATACACAGTCGAATTGTACTTTCTTTTTATAAGCGATACATCTCTGAAAATGAACAGAAAGTTATATTTCATTTTCTTTCTTCGTAGCGATTAAAAAGGGTCGTATTTCGAACTATTGCAGGTTTGAACATACAATAAATTCATTATACGCAAAATGGTTTAGGCCTTTGAGAGATCTTCTCAAGGCCTAAACCTAGCTTTTTATACTAAAGCTTAGCTTATTTAAGCTCAACTACAGCTCCAGCTTCTTCTAAAGATTTTTTAAGACCTTCAGCCTCATCTTTAGAAACACCTTCTTTAACGTTAGAAGGAGCACCGTCTACTAAGTCTTTAGCTTCTTTAAGACCTAAACCAGTTAATTCTTTAACAGCTTTAACTACAGCTAATTTAGAAGCACCAGCATCTTTCAATACTACTGTGAATTCAGTTTGCTCTTCAACAGCAGCAGCTTCTCCACCACCTGATATAACTACAGCAGCAGCTGCAGGCTCAATTCCGTAATCGTCTTTTAATATAGTTGCTAATTCGTTAACTTCTTTAACTGTTAAGTTAACTAATTGTTCTGCGAATTGTTTCAAATCTGCCATTTTTTCTATCTTTTAAAATGATTTGTAAAATTATAATTTATTATGTGCGTTCGTATTGAAATACTACTCCGCTCCTTCTTCGTCCTTAAATTGGTTTTGAAGAGCAGAGATAACTCTCTGTGCCGGAGACTGAAGTAATCCGATGATTTCTCCGATAACTTCTTCTTTAGATTTAAGAGATGCTAATGAATCAAGTAAGTTATCTCCAATGTAGATTTCTTCGTTGATGTAAGCACCTTTTAATAAAGGCTTATCAGATTTTTTACGGAATTCTTTGATAATTTTTGCAGGTGCGTTAGCGATGTCTGCAATTAAAATAGAAGTGTTTCCTTTTAAAACTGTTGGTAATTCACCATAGTTGTTATCAGAAGCTTCCATAGCTTTTTCAAGCAAGGTGTTCTTAACAACTTCTAATTTAATACCAGCTTTAAAACAAGCTCTTCTTAAGTTTGAAGTAGTTTCTGCATTTAATCCAGAAATATCTGCTACATAAACAATATTAGTACCAGCTAACTGTGCAGTTAAATCTTCAATCGCGATTGATTTTTCTTCTCTAGTCATACTAAAAATTTTTAACTACCAATTATACTGCTTTAGGATCTAAAGCAATAGCAGGACTCATTGTAGATGAGATGTGGATACTCTTAATATAAGTACCTTTCGCTGCAGTTGGTTTTAATTTGATTAACGTTTGAATAATTTCGTGAGCATTCTCCGTAATTTTCTCAGCTTCGAAAGAAACTTTTCCAATTCCAGCGTGAACGATACCAGTTTTGTCAACTTTAAAGTCAATTTTACCAGCTTTCACTTCTTGAACAGCTTTAGCAACATCCATAGTTACAGTTCCTGTTTTAGGGTTTGGCATTAAACCTCTAGGTCCTAAAATACGACCTAACGGACCTAATTTACCCATAACAGCAGGCATCGTGATGATTACATCAACATCTGTCCAACCGTCTTTTATTTTTTGTAAATAGTCATCTAATCCTACGTGATCAGCACCAGCAGCTTTCGCTTCTGCTTCTTTATCCGGAGTAACTAATGCTAAAACTCGAACATCCTTACCTGTACCGTGTGGTAAAGTAACAACACCTCTTACCATTTGATTCGCTTTTCTTGGATCTACACCCAAACGAACTGCGATATCAACAGACTCATCAAATTTTGCAGAAGATACAGTTTTGATTAAAGCAGATGCTTCTTTCAAGCTGTACAATTTGTTCTTCTCAATTTTTGAAGCAGCCTCTTTTTGCTTTTTTGTTAATTTTGCCATGTCTTTTTCTTTTTACGATTAAAAAGGAGCATTCCCAGTTACAGTTATACCCATAGATCTAGCTGTTCCAGCTACCATACTCATTGCTTTTTCAATTGTAAAAGCATTAAGATCCGGCATTTTGTCTTCAGCAATAGTTCTAATTTGATCCCAAGTAACGTTTGCTACTTTCTTACGGTTAGGTTCACCTGAACCAGACTTTAATTTTGCTGCCTCTAATAATTGAATTGCAGCAGGTGGCGTTTTAACAACAAAGTCAAAAGACTTGTCTTTATACACAGTAATTTGTACTGGTAAAACTTTGCCAGGTTTATCTTGTGTTCTAGCATTGAACTGCTTACAGAACTCCATGATGTTAACCCCAGCAGCCCCCAAAGCAGGTCCAACCGGTGGCGACGGATTCGCAGCACCTCCCTTAACTTGTAGTTTAACTACTTTACTAATTTCTTTTGCCATTTTTAAAAAATTTAGCACATCTTCATTGGAAGCGAATGATGTGGTTTATGTATGTAACAAAAATTATACTTTTTCAACTTGCATAAAACTCAATTCCAAAGGTGTTTTTCTTCCGAAAATTTTCACCATTACTTCAAGTTTACGCTTTTCTTCATTTACCTTCTCAACAGTTCCATTGAAACCATTGAAAGGTCCGTCAATAACTTTAACCGTTTCACCAACTGCATACGGAATAGCTGCATTATCTGTTTTAACAGACAATTCATCTACTTTACCTAACATTCGGTTTACTTCCGATTGTCTTAACGGAACTGCGTCACCTCCTTTAGTTTCCCCTAAGAAACCAATAACACCGGTTATTGATTTAATGATATGAGGAATCTCTCCTGTAAGATTTGCTTCAACCATTACATATCCAGGAAAGTACACACGATCTTTACTGATTTTTTTCCCGTCACGAACCTGTACCACCTTTTCAGTTGGAACAAGTACCTGCGAGATATAATCACCCATACCGAGACGATTGATCTCAGTCTCAATATAGTTTTTAACTTTATTTTCCTGACCGCTAACCGCTCTAACTACATACCACTTTTTGACACTATTATCAGTCATATCAAAAAAATTAAGCCTTTTTTAATAAATTAAAGAATCCACCAAGAATCTTAGCGAAGACTACATCAACTCCCCATGTTGCCAATGCGAATAAAATCGAAAAAATAGCAACAACAATAGTTAAACGTTGTACCTCAGACCATTGTGGCCAAGTCACATTTGATTTTAGTTCTTCAAATGCTTCTGATATGTAATTAACAACTTTTGTCATCATATTCTGTTTTTGCACGGGCGGAGGGATTCGAACCCCCATCAACGGTTTTGGAGACCGCTATTCTACCCTTGAACTACGCCCGTTTGTTTAAAAAACCAGCAGCAGAACTGCTGGTTTTTATATAGTTTTATAGAAATTAATCTAAAATTTCAGTTACCTGACCAGCACCTACTGTTCTACCACCTTCACGGATAGCGAAACGTAAACCTACGCTTAATGCGATTGGGCTTAATAATTGTACTTCGATAGTCAAGTTATCCCCAGGCATAACCATTTCTACACCAGCTGGTAAAGAGATAGTACCTGTTACGTCAGTTGTACGTACGTAGAACTGTGGACGGTAGTTATTGTGGAATGGAGTGTGACGTCCACCTTCTTCTTTTTTCAAGATATAAACCTCAGCTTTGAATTTAGCGTGTGGCTTAACAGATCCTGGCTTAACAATAACCATACCTCTACGGATATCAGCTTTATCAATACCTCTCAATAATAAACCTACGTTATCTCCAGCTTCACCTCTGTCAAGGATTTTACGGAACATCTCAACTCCTGTAATAGTAGAAGTTAATTTATCAGCACCCATACCGATGATTTCAACAGCATCTCCAGTATTAGCAACTCCAGTTTCGATACGACCTGTAGCAACAGTTCCACGTCCTGTAATTGTAAATACGTCCTCAACTGGCATCAAGAATGGTTTCTCAACGTCACGTACTGGTAATTCAATCCAGTTATCAACAGCTTCCATTAATTCTAAAACTGTAGCAACCCATTGTGGCTCACCGTTTAATGCACCAAGAGCAGATCCTTTAACAACAGGACCATTATCACCATCATACTGATAGAAAGATAATAAATCTCTGATTTCCATTTCAACAAGCTCTAATAATTCAGCATCATCAACCATATCCACTTTGTTCATGAAAACAACCATTCTAGGCACACCAACCTGACGACCTAAAAGGATGTGCTCACGAGTTTGTGGCATTGGACCATCAGTAGCAGCAACCACCAAGATAGCACCATCCATCTGAGCAGCACCAGTAACCATGTTTTTCACATAATCCGCGTGACCTGGACAGTCAACGTGAGCATAGTGACGGTTAGCTGTAGCATACTCTACGTGTGAAGTATTAATAGTAATACCTCTTTCTTTTTCTTCAGGAGCGTTATCAATTTGATCAAATGATTTTGCTTCAGAATAACCTGCATCAGACAATACTTTAGTAATAGCTGCTGTCAATGTTGTTTTTCCGTGATCTACGTGTCCAATAGTACCAATATTCAAGTGGGGTTTGGAACGATCAAAAGTTTCCTTTGCCATGATTTAATAATTTAATCTTAGTTATATAATTAGTGTTCAAATTTTTCAAAACAATGAGCCAATGACGGGATTTGAACCCGTGACCTCTTCCTTACCAAGGAAGCACTCTACCCCTGAGCTACACCGGCTTTTGCGGAACCAGAAATTAAAATCCGGAAAACCGAATTCCTCTTTCCAAATTCTTCTTTTGTGGGGAGAGCAGGATTCGAACCTGCGAAGACTTAGTCAGCAGATTTACAGTCTGCCCTCGTTGGCCGCTTGAGTATCTCCCCTACTATTTTATTATCAGTTACTTACAACTTAGAGCCGATGGAGGGACTCGAACCCACGACCTGCTGATTACAAATCAGCTGCTCTAGCCAGCTGAGCTACACCGGCAACTGCAATAAAAAAGTCCGCTATTTCTAACGGACTGCAAATGTAGAGAATTTATTTTTTAATCAAAACATTTTTCATATTTTTTTTATAGCAATCATCATTTATACCAAATCTACCCTAAAAAGAGCACCATAAAGACAACTGTTTTCCAAAAATATTAAATATGCGTTCTGATTCTACCCTTTCTTTTTAGCAACAAGCGCTCCAAAGAGTCAACAGACAAGTCTAACGCCTCTTCAAATGTTTTACTTTGCTTTTTAACCACGAACTCATCCCCAGGAACACTGATCTTCACCTCCACTATCTTATTTTCTTTATCACTCGTATTTTCTACTTTCAAAAATACATTGGAAGAAACTACCCTGTCGTAGTATTTTTCCAGTTTTTCTAATCTCTCTTGAACAAAACCAACTAATTTCTTGTCAATATTAAAATTGACAGCCTGAACATTTACTTTCATAATTAAAACATTTATTGGGTTTAACTTTCAGAATCGTTTCGGTTTCTAGGATGTGCTTCCTGATAAACTTTTTTAAGTTCAGAAAGACTACTATGTGTGTAAATCTGGGTAGAAGACAAACTAGCGTGACCTAACAATTCCTTAACTGAATTTATATCGGCACCATTGTTCAGCAGATGCGTCGCAAAGGTATGCCTAAGAACGTGTGGACTCTTTTTTACCTTCTCAGAGACAGTACTAAAGTAATCATTTATTAATCTATAAACAAACGATTCACTGACTTTATTACCCTTTTTACTCAATATTAACAAATCATTAGGAAGCCCCTCATTTAACATTCCCCTTTCCTTAAGATAATCTTTCAGTAACCGATCCGTACAATCTAAAACGGGCAGTAAACGCTCCTTATTGCGTTTCCCCAAAACCTTTAACGTTTTGGCATGCGGATTATAATCCCGGACTTTTAAACCTATCAATTCCGAGCGGCGTATTCCCGAAGTATAAAACAACTCCACGATTAGCCTGTTCCGGATTCCTTCAAAGTCTTCCGCATAATCCACCGCTTCAGCAACCGCCTGCAATTCCTTTTCCGAAAAAGGAATCTGCACTTTCCGCGCCACTTTTAACGATTTATGCTTCAGAAGCGGATTTACCGCTATCTGCTTCGCTTTTAGCAGGAATTTATAAAATGATTTTAAAGATGATATTTTCCGGTTAACAGAAGTATTTGAAATTCCGGATTCAACTAACGAGACCAGCCAGGCTCTGACATGACCGTAATTGATCTTTTCGAGCGCCACGTCAAACTTACCTTCTTCAAGAAAAGCCTCAAAAGAAAGAACATCATTCAGATAAGCAGTTTGGGTGTGGCGAGAATAATTTTTCTCTTTTTGCAGATAATCCTGGTAGGCTTGCAAAGAAGTATGCATAAAAAAAACCGTTAGTAACAAAGTTATAAAAACTTTTATTACTAACGGCTATAATAAAATCCAAAACCGATTAATTCTCTAAAGAATCTCTCAATGTCTGAATATAAGCTGCTTTTTGAACTTGAGCTCTTCTTGTTACTGACGGTTTCGTGAATGCCTGACGACTTCTTAGCTGTCTTACAACTCCAGTTTTGTCAAACTTTCTTTTGTAACGTTTTAACGCTCTATCAATATTTTCTCCGTCTTTAATTGGTATAATCAACATAATATAACACCTCCTCTCGTTAATGGGTGCAAAATTAGACTATTATTTGGAATTCCAAAATAAAAAACAAGAAATAAATCTTCTTTCTATTTTACAATACCCAAATAGATGGCTTTTTTAATGAGTCCTGCTATGTTTTTTACCTGTAACTTAAAAAAGATATTTTTGCGATGGGTCTCAATGGTTCCCCTGCTCAGAAAGAGCTTGTCTGCTATTTCTTCAGAAGTGTATTCTTCCGCAATCAACCGGATAATCTCTTTTTCCCGGTGGGATAATATGGTTCTTTTGAACGCAAAGGCATCCAGAGTGTTTCCCGGTACTGTCAGGTATTTTTCATTTTTTAAAACAATAGCATGAATTGCTTTGACCAACTCTTCCTTACTGGTTTCCTTCAACAAATATCCGTCAATATCCGCTATTGTTTCCATACTTTCAAACATACTCAAAACCAATATTTTCACATTGGGATAGGTTGCCTTTATGATTTTTATAAATTCAACACCGTTCATCTCCGGCATCGAAATATCCGATATGAGAATATCCGGCTGCATTTCTCTCATTTTTATCAATGCCGCCTGTGCTCTATTTTCGACAAATAAAATTTCAAAGTTACTCTGACCGGACAAAACAGCTATCATACCGTCCAGAAACATTTGATGATCATCTACAACTGCAATAGTTATCATATTATATTGTATGTGCTAAATTGGAATATCAATAATTACCGTTGTACCTCTTCCCAACTGACTTTCTATAATCATACTGCCATTTATAGCCGAAAGTCTTTCTTCAACATTCTTTAAACCGATTCCTTTTGATATTGTATTATCAAATCCCCTCCCATTATCTTCCACAATTATATTCAACAGGTCATTATGCCTTGTAACATTCAACATAACATCGGTAGCTGCGGCATGTTTCGAAATATTAGCAACCAGCTCCTGTACAATCCGATAGGCCTGATGTTTGACCGATTCAGAAAAGGAATTTAAAGCTCCCTCCGGATAAACAACTGCTTCTATCTGAAACTCCTCCCGGTATTGATACTCTTCTTTAAGCTCGTTTAACAATACTTCAAGATCCTTATCCTTTAAATAATTCAGGCTTAAATTATGAGAAATGCTTCTCAGGTTCCTGCAAACAAGTGTCATCTGCTCAATGATAATATCAATTCCCTTATTCTTCATTATAGTATTCGCCTGAGACAGTTGCAATTTTACTCCGGCCAGTGTTCCGCCTATTCCGTCATGGATTTCTTTGGCAATCCTGTTTCTTTCCTGGTCCTGCCCCTGTACAACACCGGTAATTCTTTTTAACTCTTTTTCCTGTTCCAGCCTCACAATTTCCTTTTTATGGATTTCACTTTCTTTTTCATTGATGATTTTTTGTGTCCTGATCCGATTTTTATAAACCCACAACGCGATCAGTAATGCAACCACCAGTATAAGCCCAACGATTAATATCAGCTCCTTCCGGTTTTGCTGAATGATCTTCTCTTTTGTCAGCAGCTGTATCCTTAAATTCTTTTTATCAACTTCATATTTTGTTTGTATCTCGTGAAATGCTTTATTTTTTTCAATCGTAAAAACACTATCCTTCAACCTATTACATGCCTCCTTATAAAAATAGGCCTGTTTAAAATTTCCCGATTCGCTATAAACCTGTTCGATGGCCTGTAACAAACTCCATTTTTGGTCCTGGGAAATTCCTTTTTCGGAAAATTGCAGTGCTGTATGGTAATTTTTAATTGCCTCATCATACGTTTTTAATGTCCGGTAATATCCCCCTAAATTAAAATACAAATAGAAAAGCAAGTTCTGATCTTTTAATTCTTCCGCGATTTTTTTCGCCTGCATCAGATACCGGAAACCGGTTTGCCTTCCGGCAACAGTAGCGGCATAACTGTCACTTAAATTGATCAGTATATTAAACTGTTCGTATTTATCATTTAAAGCAACCGCTATCGCATAAGCTTTTTTATAATTATCGATTGCTTTTTTAGCATTCCTCTTTTTTTCAAGAATCGCAATGTTATTATACGTTGCCAACAGCTCAAACTTTAAGTTATTTCCGTAAGCAATTTGCTGACTTTCCGTATAGGCTTTTAATGCCTTAACAGTATCATTTTGCAAATCGTACAGGTAACCTAAATTATTTAGTGCCACACTCTGGTTTCGCATCAACCCGTGCTTTTCGGCGATATCTAATGATTTTAGGAAATTTTGCAATGCGCTGCTATAATTGCCCTGATCCCTGTCTATTAATCCCAATTGATTATACCCAAGTGCGGTAATGGTATAGTTTCGGGCTTTCCCTGCATACGGAAAAGATTTACAGGTATATGCTTTTGATTTTTCCAGTTGTTTTTGAAGGTAATAGTAGTATCCCAGATTATAATAACACCTGGACAGTAAAAACGGATCGTTGTTTTTCTCACTTTCAGCAGTAGCCATTCTTATATAATAAAAGGCGGAATCCGGCTGGGACGAGAGTGTCCTTGCATAATTATCAATATGCTTTATCACCAATCTATCATTATGCTGACCACACAAAACACCAGAATTAAATACTGCCAGAAATGAGATGGTTAACAAAAATATTCTGCTCTTCATATATTTTTTTGTATAGCATATAAGAAAATTCAAACTGTTTGAAATATACAAAAAATACCCTTTTTATGGTATTTTTTGTATCCTAAATACCAAATAGATTTGAAGTATAAACTTTAGCAATCATGAAAAAAAGCCTCTTGTTTTTACTCTCAGCACTTCTACATTTTACGATTGTGAACGGACAGGTAGCAGCCGAAAAAAAAAACAATATATACTTAACTATTTCTTCCGATTATGAAAATGCGAATGTCTATGAAATTTCGGCTTTAATAATTTCCAATACCCAAAACATTAAAATGAGCGGGGAATACGTTTCCGAAACAAGTGTCAATATTACCCCTATCCCAGACACCACCATTCATATTTGCCCAGTCACGGCATCAGCTCCAAAAAACCAGCATAACGGCGGTACTACGGTTATCCGGACCAGTACCGGCGGTCCGGGAAAAACATATTATCCTGAAATCATTCTGTATCCCAACCCTGCCAGTGATTTTTTAACGGTAAAATCCCCTGCTTTTCCCATAACCAGTTACAGCATCTATGATACCAGCAGCATTCTCCATACCTCTAAGATAACAAAATCAGCACATGAAATCAATATGGATTTAACGAATTTACTTCCCGGCCATTACCTTTTAATTCTGGAAATGGAGTATGAAAAACCAGTATCTGTTCAATTTATTAAAAAATAAGCGGAACCCGAAAAGCTTACAGAGTAGGGAACATTAAATTACAATTAATCATGAAAAAAAACATTACTTTTTTAGCCGTAGTATTTAGTTTAGGTATTACATCCGGTGTTTATGCACAGGTAAATGATAATGGTACAAACGTTGGTATCGGTATTGCCGCCCCTCCGGTTGCCTTTGGAACGGATACCAATATAAAATTAGATATTGACGGTGGAGTCCGAAACGGGAATAAAGGCGATATCATTGCACAGCGATTCAGTTCCGGTTCCATTTACAGCACTACAAATTCACTGACTACCGGAATCATCGGTTACAACTCCAACTGGTCTGCTCAAAGTACGACTCTGGGAATAAGCTGCAACGTTGATGTAACCCAGGCAAGATCGCCATTTGGCACCTCACAAACACTTGGTGGAAAATTCACTACAAAAATAGATGGGATCTCCGGAAGTAATCCTTTTAATATCGGCGGTGTTTTCGGAAACTTAAAAGGTGCCTGGAACGGTACTTTAAGCAGTGGTTATGCCGGTGCTGTCATCGGTATCGATGAAATTAACGGTTCCTCAACCTATGGCGGATATTTTGAAGGCAAAGGGTATTTCAGTAATAAAACAGGAATAGGAACCAAAAATTTCCCGACAACCATAGGCGGCGCAAACATAAGCAGCTATAATTTATTTGTAAAAGGCGGTATTCTTACAGATGAAGTAAGAGTAAGAACCGGCTGGGCCGATTATGTATTTGCCGATGATTATACTCTAAAACCATTGGCCGAAGTAGCTGCCTTTATTGCTAAAAACAAACACCTTCCGAATGTTCCATCCGAAAAACAAGTAGCCGAAGAAGGACTTAGTCTTGGTGAAATCTCAAAAATACAACAGGAAAAAATTGAAGAGTTAGTATTGTATCTGATTAATCAGGAAAAACGAATTGAGGCTTTAGAAGCTAAAATCAACCAGAAGTAATTGTCATAGTTTAATCTTTAAAAATATTAAATTATGAAAAATATAAAATTAATACTCGGTATCCTGACACTCCTTATTTCCGGTGGAAGTTATGGGCAGTCAAACTATTTCTACTATTATAACGGTGAAAAGTTTTTTTTGGAATTAGATACGCAAAATATGGCAATCAACACAAAAGAAAACACTACCGCGTTTATAGAACCTTATTTAAGCGACAATGCTTCCTTAGGCACACTTACCGAAGACTATACCAGAGGAAGTGTTATTGCTGTTGATGAATTGGCAAAAATGAACCAAAACATCAAGACCTATTATTTTGAGATACAATACCCTCAAGGCCTTGAAACCAGCAATTATTTTGCCTTACTCAACAACTTTAACACGATCAATGCAATCGTAAAAGCCTCGCCAAGTTTCAAAACCAGCGATGGTAAAAAAATAGGCCTTTCCAATAACTTCTATGTCAAACTAAGAAGTGAGGCAGACGTCAATTTATTATATGATACAGCAAAAAATTACAATCTGGAAATTTTAGGTCATGATCAATATATGCCGCTTTGGTTTGTTGTAAGCTGTGCCAGAACAAACGACAAAAATGCTTTGGAATTTGCTAACATTTTCCAGGAATCCGGTTTGTTTGAAAGTACGGAACCTGCCTTTATCTATCATAATTTAGAAGCTTCGGCAGATCCCTATTTCAACAATCAATGGGGACTAAAAAACACCGGTCAATACGGCGCTGCTTATGCCGGAATAGACATTAAAGCAGAGCAGGCCTGGGGAATTGCAACCGGAACAGGCATAAAAACAGCCATCTATGATCATGGTTTTGAAATGAATCATCCGGATTTAGCGGCCAATGTTTTCGGTACCGGTTATGACGCAAAAACCGGAACATCACCTGCACAGGTAAGAGGTCCTCATGGAACGCCATGTGCCGGTATAACCGGAGCCGTGCAAAATAATAATTTAGGTATCAGCGGCGTTGCGCCGAACACCCAACTGGTCTCTATCAGTATCAACTTACTATCTTCCGACACTCCTATAGAGTTAGCACGTGGTTTTAACTGGGCAAGAACCAATGGTATTGATGTAATCAGTAATTCATGGGGAGGTTATGCTCCGTCAAACATTATAACAGATGCGATCAATAATGCCCTGACATTGGGACGTGGCGGAAAAGGATGTGTTGTTGTTTTTGCAGCGGGTAATGAAAACAATACTAATATTCGTTATCCCGGCAATTATTTCCCTAACATTCTTGTTGTTGGTGCCATGAGTCCGTGCGGGCAACGAAAAAGCCTTTCATCCTGTGACGGGGAAACCACCTGGGGCAGTTGTTATGGTTCCCAGTTGGACATTATGGCTCCCGGTGTGAAAATGCCGACTACCGATCGCCAGGGATCTGCCGGGTATGATGTTTCAAATTACATGCAGGCTTTTAACGGAACTTCTTCCGCATGTCCGGTTGTTGCCGGTGTAGCCGCTCTGATTTTATCCAAAAACCCGAACTTAACTGCCGTGCAGGTAAATAACATTATCGAACAATCTGCTCAGAAAGTAAGACCAGACCTGTATAGCTATTCCACTATTGGAGGAAGACCTAATGGAACCTGGCATAGTGAAATGGGATACGGGCTTGTAAATGCCTATCAGGCTTTATTGATAACGCCAAGTCCATGTGTTACAAATCTAACACTAACGACCAATGTAACTGCTCCTGCAACAGACACCAGACAAGCTTCTTCGTCCATTACTGCAAGCAATACGATTGGCAGTGGGGCTACCGGAATATACCATGCAGGAGAAACCGTAATACTTACTAACGGTTTTACCGCTGTTAACGGTGCTGTTTTCCGATCCTATATTGAGGGATGCTCCGGCAATTATGTAGCCAAACAAGGAGATGAACCCGTAATCAGTTACGAGACTATTTATAATCTTCCTGAAAAGAAGGCCGTTCTATCTGACGACAAAATCCAGATTGTTCCCAATCCGAACAACGGTATTTTCTATATCAACATTAAAGATATGGCGGAAGGCACTATCCAAATCACCAATCTGATCGGGGCAACGGTATACAGCAACCGCTTTAAGAAAGAATCCGAAGACCTGAAAATAGACATTCAGGATAAAGCTGACGGGATCTATATTGTCCGGATCGTTTCCGGAGAACAAACCCTTACAACAAAAATCATTAAAAATTAAAACCGGCTACCCATTATTGGATTTGCGGTAAATAAAAAAACCTGTTCAGCAAGCTGAACAGGTTTTTGATATTTAAAAGTAATTACTTTTTATCCTTTTAGTATATTTCTTGAAATTACTAATTTCTGAATTTCGGTAGTTCCTTCACCAATTGTACACAATTTAGAATCTCTGTAGAATTTCTCAACAGGGAAATCTTTTGTATATCCATAACCTCCGTGAATTTGTACCGCTTCATTGGCAACTTTCACACAAACTTCCGAACTATACATTTTTGCCATAGCACCAAGTGTCGTTACCGGTCTGTGATTGTTCTTTAAGAACGCTGCTTTGTGTAATAACAATTCTGAAGCTTCAATCTCTGTAGCCATATCTGCTAATTTGAAAGAAATCCCCTGGAAATCACTGATTGGTTTTCCAAACTGGTGACGTTCTTTTGAATATTTTAAAGCAGCTTCATAAGCTCCTTTTGCAATTCCTAATGATAAAGCACCAATGGAAATACGTCCTCCGTCCAGAATTTTCATGGCCTGGATAAATCCTTCTCCAACTTCACCCAAACGGTTTGCATCGGAAATACGGCAATTGTCGAAAATTAATTCTGCTGTTTCACTTGCACGCATTCCTAATTTATTTTCTTTTCTTCCGCTTGTAAAACCAGGTGTTCCGTGTTCTACAACAAAAGCTGTCATTCCTCTGGAATCTCCTTTTTCTCCGGTACGAACAATTACTACTGCAACGTTCCCCGATTTAGCATGTGTGATAAAGTTTTTAGCACCATTCAGTACCCATTCCTCACCATCTTTAACCGCTGTGGTGTTCATTCCTCCGGCATCAGAACCGGTATTGTGCTCCGTTAGTCCCCATGCTCCAATCCACTCTGCAGTAGCTAATTTTGGAATCCATCTCTTTTTTTGCTCCTCATTTCCGAAAGTCAGGATATGATTTGTACAAAGAGAATTATGAGCCGCTACCGAAAGCCCGATAGAAGGGTCTACTTTTGAAATTTCTTCAACAATCGTAATATATTCATGATATCCAAGACCTGAACCTCCTAATTCTTCAGGAACTAAAACTCCCATGAATCCCATTTCACCTAATTTCTTAAATAAATCAACAGGAAATGTTTGTGCTTCATCCCATTCCATAATATTAGGACGAATGTGTTGTTCTGCAAAGTCTCTGATTGATTGGGCAATCATCGCCTGCGTTTCATTATAATCAAAATTCATTTTGTTGTTTGTTTGTTTAAAAATCCAAATATAAGGCAATTATATCAACTTTTTCTACTGGAAAATCTTTAATTTTTGTTAAGTCTTCTTTTGATTTAATCCCGCCATTCATACTCCGGTAAGTAACAATCTCTTTGGCCAGCGCAAACCGGAAGTAGGGAAATTGCGCCAGATCTTTTAAAGAACTATTGTTGATGTCAATTTTTTGAAGCGGTGGTTGCTGCAACACCGGAAAATGCACGATGAGCTGTTGTACAACTTCCGGAGACAATCCCCAGATGTATTGAAATTGTTGTGTACTGACAAAAGCACCCAGTTTTTCTTTTTCAGCCAGTATGCGTTCCGATAAGGCAGGGCCGATACCGTAAACCTTCATCAGGTCTTCTTTTGTTGCTTTATTAATGTCTATAATGAAGTCTTTTTCTTTTGACCGGGCATGTTCTTTAAAAGTACTCCCATAATTCCGGGCTGGTCCCGGGCTGTTTACCCATTCCGGGAACTTAAAATAGGGTGCGATTTCGGCTAACTTTTCATCCGAAACTTTTGTGATGTCCTGGAATTCTTTTGGAGAGTTTATAAATTTATGCTGCTTCCGGAAGGCGTGCAACCGGTCAATTTCTTCCGTTGTCATCCCCAGGGTATATCCTTTATAATCGGAAATAAAATTGGGGTTAAAAGGATAGATCTTTAGTGTTTCGTTATCCTTTATGACTTTCAGACTGTCTATCCTGGACTGCAATGCCAGCCATTTTTCTTCTTCCGGATCTGGAGGATCCGAAGCATAATCCTTTGACAACACAACATAATACAGTATCTGAATCAATACAATCAGGAACAACAACACAAAAATTCCACTACGCTGTTCCCGGGTAAACTTTAAGTAGAATTTATTATTGTTCATGGCTATATCTTTTATAGGTCAAATACAGAACTTCGTTTCGTATATACCATGTCTTTCAATTTCAGCCAGAAAGCCAGCGTAAGATAAACTCCGAACCACAAACCCACTGTAAAAAAAGAAAGGTAGATAAAAAAAAGCCGGACGCTGGTCGCTCTCATTCCCAGCCTGTCTGCCAGCCGTGAAGACACTTCAAATCCATGTTTCTCGAAAAAATGACGAATGTTCGTTATTAATCCCATAATACGTAGTTTTAATTTCGTTCCAAAAATAATCCATAAATATTCATTACAATAATAACTGCTGCCCTATTTCACAATTAAGGCATCTTTTAGCATCACAATATTCTTTTTTGAGATGCAGCAGGGCCTGACTATCAAAAGCATTTTCCGCCATTATTCCGAAATGTCTGAATTTTTCAATTACAGTATTTTTTTCAGGCGGTATTTCCCGCAATACATCCATTAGTTTTTCTACGATATCCTGCCCCGAATGCTGTGCATATAAAAATTGTAACGGCAAAATGGTATTGATAAATACCAAATCAATAAAAGATTTGCTTATCCTTTTTGGTTTCATCGCACTTTCTTTATCAAAAAGATAGTGTGTCTGCCAATATCCGGAAACTTTCAGGTTAAACATTTTGTAAAAGGTTTTTATCGTATCTCCTTTTATTACAACATCAAACAAATTAGCCTGTTCATGGTATAGCTGTGCTAACTGCACCAACCTGATGGTCGGAAAATTACCGGGTCTTAACTTGTAAAACTGTAATGGCTGAACAAACCGTCTGGGTAACGGGTATTTATCCTGTAAATAAAACCATCTTTTTTTCAGCTGTTTATAATAGGAATCCTCTTTGGGTACCGTTAACAATCCGCCTCTTCCCAGAAATAATGCTTCAAGATTTTCATATTCATACTGTTCTTTCCGGATTACCGTGAAAGGAATTGATTTTGCAATCTGAAAAAAAGCCTCCCCGTTTACATTCAATCCAAAATTTCTGGCAATGGCACAAAACAATGTGGTTTCCCAGTCATTTTTATTTTCTTTCAGCAATTGTACAATTGGTAAAATCTTCTTTTCGAGTCTTTCAAAAAAAAGACGCTCTTTCCATTTGAGCAGTACAATCTGATTGATTTCTTTTAATTGTTTTTCACAATATATCCAGCTTTTATCGGCTATCAGATCATAATAACCGGAAAGCAGCGTTTCAGGAACATATTTCTTCAGGACCAATACCGGAATTTCCGTATTGTCTTTCCGGAACACTTCCATATCGTGTTCCCAGACCACGTGCAGTATGACGTTATCGTATTGCTCATTTGTTTCATGGCGGTGTAAATACCAGTCTGACGAGCGGATGTGTATTTCAACATTCCCGACCCATTTCTGATTGTCGATAATAATCTGGGCATTGAAAAAATCCGGACCTTCATGTTGCAGATACTGGCCGGAATGAAGTATTTGAAGTGCCGTTCCTTCTTCTGTTTTCAGTTCGGATATGGCAAATTTCTTGTATTGCCAGATATGGTGTAAAAAAATTTCCTGCATGGCGTATAAAATATAACACTAATATAAGAAAAATTTATCTTTGTTATTCTATACACTAACAATGAGAAAACGTTACACAGCACTACTCCTTTTTTTCTTTAGTCTTACTTTCGGCCAGGTTGCCGTAAACCCTTCAAAAGGATTAAAAATAACCTACCTGAAAAGCTCCAACGGAAAACGCATCGAAAATCAGGATCCGATACTGGTTTTTGCAACCGGTAAAGAAACACTACTCACCACCGAAAACATTCTGACTCATAAAGCTCCGCTTCCTTACGAACAGACTTTTATTGATCATCCGGCAAACAGCTATACACAATTTTCCAGGCTAAGTGCCAACGATTGGATCAGTACAAAAGATAGTGTGGCTTTAGCAAAACAGCAGTTTGAGATTACAGGCGATACCAAAACCATTTTGGGCTATCCCTGTAAAAAAGCAAAAACAATCATTAATTCGAACACTATTGAACTTTGGTTTACCAATGCTGTCCAGGAAAAGGGCGCTCCCACTGTTTTGGGGCAGAATCTCGGACTGGTTTTGGAAATGAACCGCAATAATAATTTTGTAATCACGGCTACTAAGGTTGAAAAGCTGCAAAAAATAGCCCCAAGAGGGATGGCTTTTAATTCGTTTAAAGGCAAAAATGTTGATTTGCTCAGCTACCGCGACCTACTCTGGAAAAGCCGTTTTACAACTATAAAAGTTTTTGAAAACGAGCTTATTAATTTTTCCGGCGAATCGAAGTCCAATGACAGCATTATCCGGTTTGCAAACGGTACCATCGTTCTAAAGAAAGTACGTTTCCCGAAAATTATACCGGGCAGCCAGGTTTTTGTTGATTTACTGGAACAATCCAATGGTGATGCCTACGACCGGACGGGATCGGTTTTTGTTATTCCGACGGATCAGAAAACGTCTTTTCTTGACGGTTTAAAAAACGGCGCCAAAACACTTCCACTTTATGACAACGGAAACGGAAAACAATATCAGGGGGTTGTCCGCACCAATGATTATGCACCGTTATTGGAATTGATGCGTTTCTTCACTCCTTTTGGGATCAAGCAATACAATCATATTGAGTTAAAGGATAAAAAATGGCATGATGCCGTTCCGTATCGTCAGGATATTTCAGAATTACAAACGGCATTGAGCGATCAGGAAATCTGGATTGGTACGTTTATCGGAAATTATGATAAAGGCGGCCATCAGATAAGCCTGAATATTACCATTCATAACGAGGAAAAGCAATCTCCAAAAAATACGTTTGTTTTACCGCTGTTCAATACGACCAATGTAATGGAAATGGCGGAACAGGAATATGCTACGATGTTCAATTCCGAAAAAGGGCTGGAAGTATCCTTTACCCTGTCAAAAGACGTTCACAATGCTAAACTGCGTTATATCACAACTGGTCATGGCGGCTGGGAAAACGGTGATGAATTTGTCCCTAAAAAGAACAGCATCTTTTTGGATCAAAAAGAAATTTTTGCTTTTACTCCGTGGCGTCAGGATTGTGGTTCCTACCGGTTGTTTAATCCTGCCTCTGGAAATTTTAATAACGGCCTGTCTTCATCTGACTACAGTCGTTCCAACTGGTGCCCGGGAACGGTTACCAATCCTATCCTGATTGATCTTGGTAATCTAAAAGCCGGAAATCATACTATCCGCATCCGTATTCCGCAGGGTGCTCCCGAAGGAGGAAGTTTTAGTTCCTGGAATGTTTCCGGAATTTTAATTGGTGAATAAAAAAAGCCCCTTTCGTGCGAAAGGGGCTTTTTTATGTATTCTAAAACTATTTAATCGAGTTGATAATATCGTGTTTCGTGATAATATGGTGTTTCCCATTTCCTAAGTCAACCAAAACTGCCTGATTGTCTTTATTGATCAATTTGGAAACTTCATCAATTGGTGTTCCTAATTTTACAACCGGGAAAGCCGCTCCCATTACTTCGCGGATAGGTTTGTCGGCAACATTTTTATCGGCAACGTAACTCTGGAATAAATCGGTTTCATCAACAGAGCCTACAAATCCGGTTACATCAATTACCGGGATTTGTGATATTTTGTGTTTGCGCATACGCTCAATAGCATGGGAAACCAATTCTTCTGTTCTTACTACCACCAACGGTTTGTCGATATGTTCTTTGATCAGATCTTCTGCTTTGGTTATTTCTTCTTCCAGGAATCCTCTTTCACGCATCCAGTCGTCATTAAACATTTTTCCCACATAACGGCTACCGCTGTCATGGAATAAAACCACCACTACGTCTTCCGGTTTGAAATGTTCTTTTAACTGAATCAGTCCTTTTACAGCTGCTCCGGCTGAATTACCTACAAAGATCCCTTCTTCCAAAGCAATTCTTCGCGTGTAAACTGCCGCATCCTTATCGGTAACTTTTGTAAAACCGTCAATTAATGAAAAGTCCACATTTTTAGGTAAGATGTCCTCTCCGATTCCTTCTGTAATATAGGAGTAAATTTCATTCTCATCGAAAATACCGGTTTCGTGGTATTTTTTAAATACCGAACCATACGTATCGATTCCCCAGATTTTGATATTCGGGTTTTTCTCTTTCAGGTATTTTGCCACACCCGAAATCGTTCCTCCTGTTCCCACTCCAACAACAAAGTGTGTAATTTTACCATCTGTCTGTTCCCAGATTTCCGGTCCGGTCTGCTCATAATGTGCAATCGCATTGGAAGGATTATCATATTGGTTTACATACCAGGCATTCGGTGTTTCTTCTGCCAGGCGTTTGGAAACGGAATAATAGGAACGTGGATCGGTAGGTTCAACATCTGTCGGACAAACCACAACTTTCGCCCCTACAGCACGCAGGATATCCATTTTTTCTTTGGATTGTTTATCCGAGATCACACAGATTAGTTTGTAACCTTTCACAATAGCTGCTAAGGCTAAGCCCATACCGGTATTTCCGGATGTCCCTTCAATAATCGTTCCGCCCGGTTTTAATCGCCCATCCGCTTCTGCATCTTCAATCATTTTTACCGCCATACGGTCTTTAACCGAGTTTCCGGGATTGAATGTTTCCACTTTAGCCAGCACTAAGGCATTTACTTCCTGGGTAACTTTATTTAATTGCACTAAAGGAGTATTTCCAATAGTTTCCAATATGTTTTTTGCGTATTTCATTATTTTATTGTTTCTAAAAAAGTCGTTTATATACTATAAACTAAATTATTACAAAGATATTGATATTTAAGAGTGTCTTGTCTTAACTGAAGAAATTCCAAACCAGACCGAAACGAATCATAAAATCATGATACGGATTATTCGTGTCCGAATAGAAGTTATAACCGGTAAAGCTGGAATTGAAATGTTCTGCTTTCAGGTAAATTCTGGTTTGTCTGATTTTGGCATTGATAAAGAAGTCCAATAGTGGAAAGTTCCCGATTTGTTTTTTCTCCTGAATATAAAATTCGCCCAATAGCGGATGGTAATCATTCGCATAGTATTTTGAGAAATAGTTCAGGGTAACGCCCATTTGCAGGTATAATGCTTTTGAAAAGTAATAGTCGTTAAAATACAGCGTATTTCTTGCTACCAGTTCCGGAACGTTCAATATCCGATCCGATTGTTCCACTTTTTGGTATAAAAAGGTATTGTCCAATCCGAATTTACCAACCTTAAATTCTCTTCCGATTCTGGCGGAAAAATAATTGATCGTGTTGTTATACTGCGTTGGGGTAACCAGGATCTGGGTTTCATTCTGACTGTTATTTACAAAATACAGATGATCGTCTAAAATTGTGTATTTCGCAGCAGCATCAAACCATTTGGTTTTGGCTTCAAATTCGAAATTTTTAATTTTTTCGTTTTTAAAATTGTTTTTCCAGTTATAGGCAATATAACCGCTCTGATATAAATTATAGTTCAGGTCCGGTAATTTATTCATGGTCTGGAAACGGAATGAGAAAATATTCTTTTCATCCAGCGTATAACGAACCGTTCCGTCAACTTTTGCCAGTGACTGATCGGTTATCGAGTTAGACAGCAATAAGGTTCCTTTCCATTTTCCTTTGTAGTATGAGTATTGTGCCCCGTATGAATCTATCTTATCATTCTGGGCATTTGGAACAGCAATTGTTCCATCACTGTTCAGTACAGTATTATTATAGAAATAATTATACTTATACTCTTCTAAGTAAAATTGAAAATCACCGAATAACTGGTTCGAATAGGCTACTCCTATTTTATTATAAATACTGTTGAATCTTGTTTTATTGTTGACACTGCTGGAATAGGCAGAACCGAATCGTTCATTTGCCGTTGGCTGGGCATAATTAAAAAACTTATACTCATAATTTAGCTGATGCATGAAAACAAGACTATTCGGATTGTCCTTATTTAACCGGAAACTGTGGTCAATAAAAATTCTTTTTCCTTCCAGAGAGGATTTTGTGTCATCCGAAAAATAGACATCCAAACGTGCCCTGTCGTCATAAGGCGGGATGCTGTTCTCAAAATCCGACAGGTTCTTAACACCGCCATTTTCATGATTTAAGATATCCTGTACGGCGAAGTGCATTTTTAGATTATAACGGTTATCAGTGGTATGATAGCTGGTAATAAATCTGAAATTCCCGGTACTGGAAAGCTGGTTAACATATTTACCTAAAGAACGAAGTCCTTTATAGCCAACCGACATATTGAAATTTTTAGACGTATTCAGGGAAAGAAAGGCATCCAGATTTTGTCCTTGCTCCATCACCGATTTATAATACAGTTCGGTCATTGGCGTCGGCATCGAATAATACTTAATATCCTCAGCTCTCATATAGGCAAAATGCTTTGCTTTGAAACCAAATTCCGGATAGGCGTTATAGGAAGTCAACCCGTAATCCAGCGTGTTATACGTTTGTCCTTCATTAGCAAAAGGCATTAATCCAAAAATATCTTTTCGCAGATAATTAAGTGCGTATTCTTTTTTTATGGTTAGTGAAGTGTCTACATAGGTAGTATCTTTTTCCAGAGAGATAATTTTATATTGATTAATCGGGGCAACATGTTTTTTCTCATCTGATACTCTCAATGATTTTCTTGGCTTAATCGTATCCAATTGTTCCTGGCCTAACATTGACAAAGAGCAGAAAAAAAATACCGTCAAAAAAAGATGCTTCATAATTCTATATTAGAAAGGCAAAGGTATTAGAATTTTATAAATAATAAGGTCATTCTAAAAAATGAGCGTAATTTTTATACTATCCTTTTATTTTTTTAACCCGGTATTCTTACAAATAAAAAAGCGCCCCGATCGGGGCGCTTTAAAAATATATCGTTAAATATTATTTTTTATGTTTTAATGCTTTTTTCATTTTGAAAGCATCGATCATTTTAGCAGCACTCTTACCTTGAGCAAGAACAGTGTTACCATTTAAAATAGTGAATACACCATTTTGAACTTTAACTCTAACAATAACTGTTAAGTCACCATCTCCGTTACCTCCATTAGGAGCTCCAGAATCACCTTGAGAGTTAGATGTTAACATTCCTGTTGATTGTGTAAATGATCCAGACAATGTGCTAGAACCACCTCTAAGATAATCAACTGTGATTGGAATATTGAACTCAGGTAATCCTAAAGAAGGAAGACCGATATCGTTATAAAGGTAACCAGCAATGATATACTCACCATCAGGGTACTCGCTTAATGGCATGTTTAAATGCTCAGGGCAATTTGCTGTTTGAGCACCGTTTCCAAAAGGATTAAGTGTAGCAGCATCGAAAACTAAGATATCAATATCATACTCTTCTTCACAAAGAGAATATGTCTCACCTCCGAATGAGAAAGTTTTATCCCAAGATAAAGTTAAATCTAATTCGTCTTTAACAACGTTTTTGATTGTTACATTTACAACCTGATCAATAACAGCATTTAAATTAAATGTTCCGCTTAATCTTATTGCAAAAGTTTCGTTATCATCAACTGCATCATCAATAACTGTAGGAATTTTAACAGTATAGCTTGATGCATTTGCAGGGATAGTAACCATAAATCCGTCAGCACCTAAACCTTCATCAATTCCGATTGGTGTTCCAGGTAATGAGAAATCGTCATCGATAGTAGCTGTACCACCTGGCAACAATTCAAGTTTCACCTGAATCGGAGTGTTGATAGTTCTGCTTGGTGTTAGTACGATTGACACAAATTCACCTTCATTAACGGTATAAGAAGTCTGTGCTACTGATACAGTAGGCTTTTGGTTGTAAACAAAATCAACCTCATTATCATTACAAGATACTAAAGCGAATCCCGACAACAATAATGCAAAAGCTGAATTTAAATATCTTTTATTATTTTTTTTCATATTGAAATTTTATTATCGTGTTAGATTACTTTTTTAACAAGCCAGCTTAGATTAGTATAACCAGCTACACCAACAATAGTAACATTAGTAAATCTTAAATCACCATTAGACTGAACCTGACCAACTCCAGAAATTGCATTTGTAGCGTTGTGAGTCCAATCTGTAATTCTCAATGTACCACACACATCACTAAAGTACATATCATACTGAGTGAATCCTGGTGTAATATTTGACTTGTACTCACCGATACCTACAGCTGTAATTAAAACAGGTTGAGGACCAGATGTATAATTAAGAACATAGTTACCTGCTAAGTTAGAGAAACATTGTCCTACTAAAGTAATTCTTACTTTACTAAAGTTTGATCCAACAACAGTTGCGCTAGCAGAAGAAGCTCCTGTAATTTTCAAAACGATGTTTTTATTACTACCAACAACGATAGCTCCACTGTGAACAGTAATTGGAACTAAAACCGTTTTACTTCCCGCTGGAATAATAACAGTACGGTTAGCTGTAGGGAAATTAAATTGCACCCCTTCAGTTGCAGTACTAGCTACATCTACTTCATAAGTAACAGCAACATCCTGATCTACTGGTAAACCATTATTACCACCGATTAATTCAATCGCAGCGTTAATCGTTTTATCAGTACCATCGGTTACGATTGAAGCACTTTGAGTAGTTCTAGGAAAACCTACAATAGCTCTAGAATCACCATAAGAAGGTGCTTCATCACCTAAATCACACGATACTGTCGCTGCAGTAGCCGTGATTAATAAAAATAATAATTTAATTTTTTTCATAAACTTAATTTTTTTTATGGAAGATTCCAGAAAATCTTGTTAGTAAATGCATCATTTTGAGATTGACTTGGAACGTTGTTACCATTAGCAGTATACTCAGATCCAGGATACATCAATCTTACCGGTTTAGCTGGTCTGGTAGCAGTAAGTGCTAGGTCTGTCTGAGGGTAACTAGTTCTTGTATATTCAATCCAAGACTCAAGACCATTGATGCTCATTAAAGCAATCCATTTTTGAGTCATGATAGCCTCAACTTTATCAGCAGTAGCATCCCAACCTAATTTATCAATGCCGTTAGTATTAGCAATATAAGTTGGTCCTCCTGCAGCTCCTAATAAATCAAAAGATTTTTGGATACCCGTTTGGAATAAAGCTTTAGCATCACCAGTTAAATACCCTTTATGCACAGCTTCTGACTGTAAGAAATAACTTTCAGCAGCTGTAAATATATAACCGTCCTGAGCAGAATTCTTAACAATACCAGGTCCGAAGTTTGCTAAGTTATCAGTAGCCTCGATACCTGTTTGTCCTTGAATAACTCCTTCATAAGCACTACCATTTTGTTTCCATAATCTAGGTAAACGATTATCAAATGCAAGAGAAGGATTACTAGGACTGTATTTAACACCATTTAAAGATTCAATAGCATTTTTAGTAGCTACAGTTGAAAGGTAACCAGCTCTAGCCGTTGTTTCATTAATGTTAAATCCATAAGTATTGTAGAATGGATTTTGTTTATCATTATTAGCATTAGAATAACCTGGATTAACTTTAGCATCAGCTGTTAAGAACTGAGCACCAGAAGCCGTTAATTCATTCATTTCAGCTGTAATGTAAGCCTGACTGGAAGCAACACCGGATTCTCTTATTAACAATCTTAATTTAAGTGTGTTAGCAAATTTCTCCCAGTTAACCATGTTTCCTTTGAAAATAGCATCCTCATTACCAACAGCTGTAGTGTTAGCAGGAGCATTATGAATCATAGCAACAGCTGTTTCCAACTCAACAACTAAAGATCTGTAAATATCCTTAGCATTATCATAAGCAGGAGTAGTGTTCAATGGATTATGTGCCTGAGAATATGGCATATTTCCATATAAATCTACTAAATACTGAAAGTAAAATGCTTTTACAATCTTAGCAATAGCTTTATGGTTATCATAATTATCAGCAGGATAATTTTGAATGTTTGTTAAACCTAAGGTTGTTAGGAATAAATTCTCCCAGGTTCTTGAATAGAATGAGTTATCAATATTCAAATCGAACTCAACAGTGTAAATACCTGTGTAAGAATTTACGTTACCACCCCAGCTGTTCATAAACAAGTTACCTAACCTGTTTTGATCAACTGCAAATGTTCTATATGGCTGTGTAATAGCCCCACCTAATGCCAAGTTTGGAGTTACACTCTCATAAATTGGGTTAGTCGGTGAGTTATTAATATCCAAATAATCATCACATGACGACAAACCAAGTGCCGCAACTAATGAGAATATATGTACTTTATACTTTTTCATACTTCTTTAAAATTAAAATGTTAAGTTAAGACTGAAACCGATAGTTCTAGTGTTTGGATACTGGTTAGTACCATTAGCACCACTATTACTTGTACCTGAAGCCAATCCAACCGCATTACCATTATTTATTGATCCTTCTGGATCATCATATCCTCTGTTTTCTCTTGCAAGAACTGTAAATGGATTTCTAGCATTTACACCTACTCTTAAACTAGTCAATCCAGTTCTTTCTAACATTTTAGAAGGGATTGCATAACTTAAAGCTAACTCACGAACTTTGAATGCTGTAGCATCTAAAATGTAGTTCTCATCAATGTTAGAGTAAGTATTAGCATAATATTGTTGAATTCCTGTTGAAGATCCTCCTCCAGTTACAACTGAATTATTAGCAACGTAAGTACCAGTAGCTGTATCTAAATAAGAAGAGTTTGGCATAATAAATCCGTTTCTTCCGTTTTCAGCTGAATCCACTAAATATCCAAAAGAACTTAATGTATTTTTAGTACCTGAATAATACTGGTGACCAGTTCTGTAATCCATTACTGCAGCTAAACGTAATCCTTTGAAATCAATTGAAGTATTTAATCCTAAGATATAATCTGGAGTAGTTTTACCTAACTTCATTAATTCAGTAGATTTTAATGGGTTTCCTGTGTTAGCATCAACAATGATACGTCCTTCACCATCTCTTTGGTATCCAAAACCTTTGATGATAGGATATTCTTCACCTTCTTCAGCAAAAATACCGTAAGTTCCGTAAGGAGAGTAAATTGCAACAGAGTTAGTGTTATCAGAAACTTTTTCAACAGTAGTTTTAGTTTTAGAGAAACTGAATTTTGCTTCCCATGTAAAATCTTTAGTTTTGATAGGTGTAATACCTAAGTCAATCTCGATACCTTTTGCTTTAGTAGCACCAATGTTAGTAACATAGTTAGGGTTACCAGAAGCATAAGAAGAACTCACACTAGTGATCAAGTCAGTGTTATCACTGATATAACCAGAAGCTTCTAAAGTAATTCTGTCATTTAAGAAACCTAAGTTAATTGTAGCCTCTTTAGACACGTAGAACTCTGGTTTGATATAAGGGTTTGTTCTTGAATTGTATGCAATTGTAGGTTGAACGTTTGGAACGTAAGAGTTAACTCCGTTGAATGGATAACCTGTAGATTGTCTGTATAAGTTATTGATTTCATAAGCGGCAACATCAGCATTACCAACTTTTACAACACTGAACATTACTTTAGCATACGATAATACTTTGTTATCTTTTAAACTTTCGAAAGCTTTAGTAGGCACGAAAGAGATACCAGCACTTGGGTAGAAATAACTGTTGTTATCTTTATCTAAGAAAGATACCCACTCGTTTCTTCCTGTTAAGTTCAAGAATAAATAATCTTTATACGCTAAATCAACGTTTGCGAAATAAGCATATTTTCTAACTCTGCTTTCTGCATTAGAAGCATTCGGTACACTTGAAACGTTACCAATATTGTATAATCCAGGAAGCGCTAACTGTGTTCCAGAAACTGAAGTTTGAGTAGCAAATCTATCTTGGATATTGTTACCAATATTCGCTTTGAAGTTGATATCTTTAGTTAAATCATAATCAAAGTTAACTAATAAATCACCATAGATATTTCTTCTTGCCAAGTTAGAAGTACTGAAGCTAGAGATAATTGATCCGTCAGAAATCTGGTAAGGATCTTTATAGTCATTAGTATAACCTAAAGCTCTGTTTTGTTGGAAACTAACATTCGCTGTATATACTACATTGATGTTTTTGTTAATTTCATAAGACACTTTACCAATACCGTTGAAAACATCAGCTAAAGCCTGGTTTCTTACGTTATCAACAACCCAGTAAGGATTTCTTCCATAGTAAGAATATCCGTGCTCGTTACTAGCATTATCAAACATTTTGATTGGAATGTTAGTAGGTGTCTGTAGTAAGTTGTAGTATAAACTTGAACTTGTAGTATTCGAAACTTGTGTAGTGTAAGCAACGTTACCTTCTACATTGAATTTACCAACTTTTTTACCAGCTCTGAATTGGAAGTTTGTTCTATCTAAAACGTCTCTGTTTACAATGAACTCATTTCTGAATTTGTTAGCTGAGAAGAAAAGGTAACCATCTTCATTACCAGAAGATAAAGTAACTCCGTTTTGAGTTAAAATTCCTGTTTTAAAGAATTTTTTGATATTATCACTTCCTTGAGACTCATAAGGCAACATATAATAGTTACCATCAGCTTGAGGTAAACCTGTAGGCTGGATAGATCCGTCAAACTCAGGACCCCAAGCACCATTCTCATAAGAATAATGTTGTCCATCCCATCCTTGACCATATCTTGTTTGTCTTTCTGGAAGGTAAGCCACATTAGAAAAGTCAATTGAAGAGTTAATACTAACTGTCATTTTTTGACCTTGAGCAGAACCTTTTTTAGTTGTAACAATTAAAGCACCGTTAACACCATCAGATCCGTACAAAGCAGCACCTTGAGAACCTTTAATAGTATTTACTGACTCAATTGTTTCAGGTGGCAACTGTTGTAAAACAGCAGCTGATGAAATAACACCATCAATTACAACCAAAGCTTGGTTATTTTGAGTAAGTGATTTTGCAGCACGGATAACGATTCTGGTTGTAGCATCAACAGCACTGTTTGTCTGGTTGATTTGTAAACCTGAAACTTTACCTGTTAAAGCCTGAACAACACTTGGACTGGAAGCCTGGTTCAATTCTTTCGCTTTAACAACCTGGTTAGCGGAAGTTATCGCATCCACTCTCTTTTTAATACCTAAAGCACCAACAACAACTTCATTTAATTGTCTTGCTTCGGCTTGCAGTGCAACATTTACTTTGTTACTAGCACCAACAGTAACTGATGATGATTGCATTCCAACAAATGTAAAAACCAACACTTGTCCTTGTGATGCTTTGATGGAATAATTACCATCCATATCAGTTTGCGTGCCTTGTGTTGTTCCTTTGATCACAACACTAACACCAGGTAATGGTAAACCTCCCTCGGTCACAGTACCTGTAACAGTTTTCTCCTGTGCGAACGAAAACTGCATTGAAAACGCTAGTAAAAGCGTAAAAATCCATTTAAACTTCGATCTCATATTAAATTTATTTGAGTTAGTTATTCCGCAAACTTCTTAATAATTTCTTAAATAAACAAATATAATATAGGAATTGTAGCATTTTATTTGTGTTAAAAAAACACCCTAAGAAATACAGTATGCAAAAAAAAGTCCTAATATCCACAGCAGATTACTCAGAAAATTTGTTGTTTTTTTATATTTTTACCAAAAACAAAAATGCTTTTATCGAATTACTCAAAGTTAACATTAGAAGCCGGAACCGATGAAGCCGGAAGAGGCTGTCTTGCCGGTCCCGTTACCGCCGCAGCCGTTATTTTACCGGAAAACTGCCTGATAGAAAAACTCAACGATTCCAAAAAATTATCCGAATTAACCCGCGATCGCCTCAAACCGATAATAGAAGAACTGGCATTATCCTACAAAGTCATCCATCTTGAACCGGAAATAATCGACGAGATCAATATCCTGAACGCATCCATAAAAGCCATGCAGCACTGCATTACCGGGCTCAGCCCTGTTCCCGAATACATTATCGTAGACGGAAACCGCTTCAAACCGGTTAACGACATTCCCTACAGCTGCATCGTTAAAGGCGACAGCAAATACCTTAGTATCGCCGCCGCTTCCGTTTTAGCCAAAACATACCGCGATGAATATATGAACCGAATACACGAAGAATTCCCCATGTACAACTGGAAACAAAACAAAGGATATCCAACAGTAGAACACCGGGAAGCAATTCAGAAATACGGCATCACCAAATACCACAGAAAATCATTCCGGCTGCTTCCGGAACAGTTAAAACTGGAATTGTAAACACAAAAAAAATCCTGACAAAATTTTGTCAGGATTTTTCTTTCTAAATTGTCTTAAAATTCTCAAACCATTTCCGCCTCAAAAAGAGCCGCAAAATGTTTGGTGATTTTTGCTTTCACTTCTGCCTCATCCACATGATCCACTCCCAATTCAACATTTAAAGAAGTGACTGCCTTATCTTTTATCCCGCACGGAATAATATTATCAAAGTAACCCAGGTTCGAATTTACATTCAATGCAAATCCATGCATCGTAACCCAGCGGGAAGCCCGAACCCCCATCGCACAGATTTTTCTTGCAAAAGGTGTTCCCACACCTAACCATACTCCTGTTTCTCCTTCGCTTCTTTCACAGGACAATCCGTATTCTGCCAAAGTCAGAATAATCGCCTCTTCCAGCAGACGCAAATATTTATGAATATCCGAAAAGAAATTTTCCAGATCCAGGATAGGATACCCTACAATCTGACCGGGACCGTGATACGTAATATCTCCGCCTCTGTTAATTTTATAAAATGTCGCTCCTTTTTCCTCCAGCTGCTTTTCATTGAGCAGCAGATTTGAAAAATCACCGCTTTTACCCAAAGTGTACACATGCGGATGTTCTACAAATAAAAAATAATTCGGAGTTGCCTCTCCCTTATCTTCTCTTCGATTGCTTATTTTAATATCTAATATTCCCTGAAATAATGATTCCTGATAATCCCAGGTGTCTTTATAATCTTTAAGGCCAAGATCCCTTAGCGCTACTTTTTTATTCATCTGTTGTAATTATTTATTTTCCAGAAAAACATCAAAACTCATCGATTCCGGTTTTTCCACATAATCCAAAAACGGGAATTGTATCGTAACTGTTTTTCTATCTTCACTAAAAAGCGCATTTTTCGCACTAACCGATTTTATTTTTTTCGGGAAATGGTATTTCACCGTATAATTAAATGCCGCCAGCATCGGCCGGATCGAACCCAGACTGTCCACTATTTGTTTTTGCAGCACGGCATCTTTTACTTTTACCGTTCTGGAGAATTTTTTTCCGTTAAACGAAAACTTCAGTTCCGTGTTGCCATCTTCCATTTTTGAAATCGGACTCTGGCTTCCTTTCCCTTTCGATTTCAATTCATCAATCGATTTCATCACCGTCATCATATCCACCAGATCCATGGTACTTTTAAAATCACTGAAAAGTGAGAAAAAGAAAGTCTTTTCACTTTCATTGATTTTCATGTTCACGGCAAAATTTTCCATCTTCTTCAGTTTTGCCTGTTCTGCCGCCGGCAATTTTGCAATACTGTCCTTTTTCTGCGCCAGCAATTCCTTAAATGTAAAAGTAGAATCGATCACTTCCGACTTCCCTTTCCCGATCATCTCTTCACCGCCCATTTCCATTATTGCCGAAGCATCAACATCAAAAGAAATCTTTCCGCTTCCGTCACTGTTCAAATTAATATTCTCTGTAAAATTACAACTGGTTGCGATTACCGAAACGCATAAAACCAAAAACATCCGAACCTTTTCAATCATAATAGTATCAATTAAAAATGTGATTCAAAGATACTGCTTTCCGCATTTATAACCATCATAATCATTTTCAAAATTTGAAATTGACTCATTCTCAAATTATACCTATCTTTGCACGCTTAAAATAAATCACAATTATGCAACTTTCAGAACAAGAAATCATCAGAAGAGAAAAATTGGGCAGGTTGAAAGAACTTGGAATAAACCCATATCCCGCAAATTTGTTTCCCGTAGATCATACGTCGAAGCAGGTCAAGGAAACTTTTGAAGAAGGAAAGAAGGTAATTGTGGCCGGACGTTTAATGTCGTCCCGTATACAGGGAAAAGCTTCCTTTGCCGAAATTCAGGACAGCGAAGGACGTATTCAGGTTTATATTAACCGTGATGAAATTTGCCCGGACGACGACAAAACATTATACAATGAAGTTTTCAAAAAACTAATTGACTTAGGTGACTTTATCGGTATTGAAGGAGAACTTTTCACCACACAGGTTGGCGAAAAAACCCTGCGTGCTAAAAAAATCTCATTACTAAGCAAAACATTACGTCCGCTTCCGCTTCCAAAAGTAGATGCCGACGGTAATATTTTTGATGCTTTTACCGATCCGGAATTACGCTACCGTATGCGTTATGTGGATTTAGTAGTAAATCCGCAGGTAAAAGACGTTTTCATTAAGAGAACCAAGCTTTTCAACGCAATGCGTACGTTCTTTAACGACAAAGGCTATTTTGAAGTAGAAACACCAATATTACAATCCATTCCCGGTGGCGCAGCAGCAAGACCATTTATCACACACCACAACTCTTTAGACATTCCGCTATACATGCGTATTGCTAACGAATTGTACCTGAAAAGACTGATCGTAGGTGGTTTTGACGGTGTCTATGAGTTCTCCAAAAACTTCCGTAACGAAGGTATGGACAGAACCCACAATCCGGAATTTACCGCAATGGAAATCTACGTAGCCTACAAAGACTACAACTGGATGATGGAATTCACCGAAAATCTTCTGGAATATTGCGCCCTTCAGGTAAACGGTACAACAAGCGCAACTTTTGGCGAACATACTGTTGACTTCAAAGCACCTTATGCCCGCGTGACCATGACGGATGCCATCAAACAGTTCACCGGATTTGATATCTCGGGAAAAACGGAAGAAGAATTAAGAGAGGCAGCCAAATCAATGGGAATTGCCGTAGACGAAACAATGGGGAAAGGAAAACTGATCGACGAAATTTTCGGAGAGAAATGCGAAGGAAACTTCATCCAGCCTACTTTCATCACGGATTATCCGAAAGAAATGAGCCCGCTTACTAAAGTACACCGTGACAATCCGGATCTGACGGAGCGTTTCGAACTAATGGTTTGCGGTAAAGAGATCGCTAATGCATATTCTGAGTTAAACGACCCGATCGATCAGCGAGAGCGTTTTGAAGCACAGTTAGCCTTATCCGAAAGAGGTGACGACGAAGCCATGTTTATTGACAATGACTTTTTACGCGCTTTGGAATACGGTATGCCGCCTACATCCGGTTTGGGAATCGGAATGGACCGTTTAATCATGTTCCTGACCAACAATCCATCCATCCAGGAAGTTTTATTCTTCCCTCAGATGCGTCCGGAGAAAAAAGCCATCCAGATTGAATTGGAAGCAGAAGAAAAAGCCATCATTGCTATTCTTGAAAAAAGCAACAACGCTTTAGAATTAGCCGAATTGAAAAATCAGGCAGGACTAAGCGGTAAAAAATGGGATAAAGCCATGAAGGCCTTATCACAGCACGGACTGACCAAAGTTGTTGTTAACGGCGAAAGTAAAGTAGTGGAATTACAATCGTAATTACCCTCAATCATATTTACAAAAAAGGAGTTCTTCACGGAGCTCCTTTTTTTATTTAACCGCTAACAACCAGCATTTTCTGTATTTAATCGACAAAAAATACACTTAAAAGAAAATAACATCCGCTCCCCGCTTTAATCGCTAATTTTAAGCAAAACTTCACGGAATCAACAACTTAAAACCAATAAGATTATGAAAAAGCTCTTTATTTTAATCTTAGGTATTGTATCCTTAACCTGCAACGCACAGCAGCAACCCGTTTTGACCGCCGAGCAAAAAGCCAAAATGGAAGTAAAAAGAATGGCAACCGATCTGGATTTAACAACAGTCCAGCAGCAACAGCTGGAAAAGATCTTACTTGAAAACAATCGGAAAACCGGCGACATCAAGCAGCGTCTTCAATCTGCCAAACCGGAAGAAAACCAGACGTTAAAAGAAGAATATATCGAAAGCCTGAAAACACTAAAAGCAAACCTGAAAGCTGTCCTAACAGCCGAACAACAGGACAAATGGGATGCTATTTACAAAAAACGCTTCCAGGGACAGCATCAGCCACAAAATCCGGCCAGTGCACAAAAAGCACCATAAAAAAAGGACTCAACGGAGTCCTTTTCTTTTTTTTACAGCGTATAATTCAAATTAACACTCCACCGGTATTGGGCTTCCACCCTTCCTCCGGTTAAATTCTGATTGATCGGCAACATGGTATTCAACCCTAACGAAAATTTATCTTTACCCACTTCAATACCGAATTTTCCAAAAAGGATATCACCGGCCGTATTGCGAAGTTGCTGCTTGTACTGATAATTATTGCCATATACCTCACCGGCTATCCCGATTTGCGGTACCAGGGCAAACGTTTTAACCGCCATCATATAGAACAATGTTGAAGCATAGTTAAATTGATTTCCAAAACGGTAATTTTTCTGATTTTCCGTTTTCAGCGTATAACTCGCCATAGTATTCAAACCAAAATCGCCCTGCTTTAAAACATATTCAGAAGCAAAAATATAATCCCAGCTTCCGGTTCCTACCTGGAAACTCGGATTCACACTACCGCTGTTAAATTCCTTATATTTTCCCGTTGGCGCCTTAACACCACCACCCAATTGCAGCGTGTGCCGGAACAGCGTACTGTCCTTTGTGGTTTCATAAACCGTGTACATTCCCAAAACCGTAATATCACCCAATCCGGATATCTGCTGGTTTCCCGTAACCGTTTCCCTGTTGTGAAAATGATAGGGTGCCAGCACCGAAAGCTGTACTTTTTTCACTATCGGAATACGCGCCCAGACCTGTATGGTATTGAAATTTTCTTCATACCAGGGAGAATCCGAAAACAAACCGTCATTACTTTTATAATGCTGGTTAAAATAGCGGACTCCGACAAAATTACTGTTCAGCATCGACGAAAACCCCAGACTTCCGCCACTCGCCGAACACCCACAGGCATCGCAGTCATCATAATATTCCAGAGGCTGAAAATATCGTTTAAAAGGGTTCGCCCAATTGAGACTGTCTTTTTCTGCCGCCTGTGTTAAAGCTGCCAAAAAAAGCAATAGTACTATACTATATTTTTTCATTTTTATTTCTTTTTTACGGACCTGCAACAGTCCACTTTTTTACTAAAAAATGCTTTTATCACAATACCATACCGCTATAAAAACATTTTAAAATTAGAATACTTTCTAACCAAAAACACACCTCAAACAGGCGCTGTTTTCCATTAATATTCCGAAAACCGTTTATCGGTTAAATATTGCATATCGGTTAACGTTTTCAAAAACGCTACTAATTTTGTTTTTTCATTTCCGCTCAGTGGAATCCCTAAAGAACCACTACTCTTTAAAGCCGGATCCAGCGTTGGCGAATCCACCACACCCTGCGCATAGTGATTCAAGACCGCTTCCAGTGTAAAAAACCGGCCATCATGCATATATGGTGCTGTTTTTTCAATATTCCGAAGGCTTGGCACTTTAAACTTATAGTAATCTTCCGGCAATTCGGTAACACGGTAACGCCCGATATCGTTGATAAGCGGATTCACGGCTAAACCATTGTTACGGTACGAATTGTCCGTAAACAAATCTGTCGCATGGCAGGAAGCACATTTTTGATTAAAAATCGTATAACCGTCAAGTTCTTCCTGGGTTAAATTACCACCCGGTTCATTTCGCCTGAACTTATCAAATCGCGAATTGGAAGAGGTTACCATAACCATAAACTGCCCCAGGGCTTTCAGCATGTTTTCAGAATTGATCGCCCCATCGGAAAATGCCTGTTTAAACAGTTTCTGATAGGCCTTATCACTTTTCATCATACTCACAATTTCTGCAAGGTTACCATTCATTTCAATCTCACTGGTCAGCGGGATCAAAGGCTGTAAATCCAGGTGCGTTGTAGCGCCATCCCACATATAAGCCGTCTGAAAGGCAAGGTTCTGGATAGGTGGTGTATTCCGGGTTCCAATATTATCGCCAACACCATGGCTAAAGGTGTGCTCATGATGTGTAAAAGCATCCTCCTGTATATGGCAGAACCCGCAGGAAACCAATCCGTCTGAGGATAAGCGGCCGTCATAAAACAGTTTTTTACCAAGCTCAAATCCTTTTTCCGTAAGGGGATTGTTTTGCAGATTATAAGCCAAAGGCGGAAAATTGGAAGGCACTTTAAAGGCAATCGGAATATTTTGATATTCGTCGGAATCACCATCGTTCGAACAGCTCCACAACAAAGGAAGCATGAGCAATACTAAGATTTTCACTTTCATAATTTTCGTATTTCAAAAAGCTGCCAATCCAAAAAAAACCGGCAGCTTTTTAAATTGCTTAATCGTTATGAACGTGATCTACAGCAAACATGGACTGTACATTAGCCGTGATAGAAGCCAAAATCGCTCCACCCATAATATTGGGTTGTTGTGAAAGCCCTATTTTATTTGCTCCGTCAAGGATCTTAGACAAATCCGCCATGATGTGCACCTGTGGCGTGATCGTTGGCCGCACCAAAGCTTTATCAGGGAAGTTAAGTGATACTTCCGTATAGTTATAATTCGTTCCGGTTTGTCCTGTATGTACCTTAAATAATGTTGACTGCGCAACCGTTGCAGAAGTAAAGTTTCCTTCGAAAGCTAAAAACTTATACCCGGCACTCCAGGACCACATCATCCCTTCTGCCTGAGCCTGAGCCAGGAAGTCACCCTGTCCGGCAGCTCCTAAATTAAACTGCTCCTGGTCTACTCCTATTCCGAATTTAACCGATTTGTAATTTCCGGCCGGAATATCGGCAAGCTCAACAGTAAACAAAACCGGACTTTGCTCTTTTATAATGAAATAGCTTTTACTTTTCGGATACGTATAGGTAGATCCGTCATCTTTTGTCAATACAATATTGCTGACAATATATTTAATGTTGTCCACCTTAATGGCTTCACCCTGCGATGTGGCATAGGTCGCCCCCATAATAAAATCGGTTTCCCCATAACGGTGATCGAATTTTAATTTTAAACTTCCGTTACCTTCTGTTGAATTTATTACGTCATCATTACTACATGACCCTAAAGCAATAGCACATGCAATTGCCAATACTTTTTTATAGAATTGAAATTTCATTTTTTATTTTTTAAAATATACGACATGTCATTCCCCTGATGGAAAATACCATCAAAAGAGTGTTGTTTTGCTCCGATGGAGCGCCCGTTAAATTTTAAGAAATAAAAGCCGGCGGATGAAAAATGGCATTGATACCCAAATGGGTATACAAATTAGAATAACTGAAGTTTTTTTGTGTTTTTCCGACAGATGGCAGTACCGCTAATTCGAAGTTTTTCTGAATTTCCAGAAACAATACTTCTACTTCTGCTCTTACATTTTTCTTATCGGTCGATAACGGCTTTTCCGTTTCGGAAGATTTTGCCAATTCTTTCATTAAATGACACTTTCCGTTACAGGCCATTTCGGGTTTTGCCTTGTTTTCACAAAGTACGGTAGTGATGTAGTCATAATTAATAACATACTCAAAAACCGGAAGTATCGGTTTGAAGAGTACAAAGAAAATGATTATGACTATTCCTGATTTCACGCGGCAAAGGTAGCCTTCAAAAGCGGTAACTCCAAAAAATATGGTTATATCTTTTTATGGAAACAATATAAATGTTATATTTTTTTAACTTTTTTTTATTACACCCGATTTTAAACCTTTTATTCCAACGGCTGTCAAAGGAACATAACAACTTACAAAAGAAAGTATTATGAAAAAACTAATTTTAGCAATCTGCCTAACAGCAACAATGTTTGGATTTGCACAGGAAAAAGCAACAAGAGGAGAACGCGAACGCATGACTCCGGAGCAACAGGTACAATTACAGGTTAAAAGAATGACCCTTGATCTTGATTTAACTGCAAAACAGCAAAAAGATGTAGAAAAGCTTTTAACAGAACAAAGCCAGAAACGCGAGGCTGTCAAAGCGGCTCAGGGTGATGTAAAGAAAAACTACAAAGAAATGACCAGCGACGAACGTTTTGCCATGCAAAACAAACGTATGGATGAGAAAATTGCCTTTAAAGGCGAAATGAAAAAAATCCTGAATGCCAGCCAGATGGAAAAATGGGAAAAACGCGACAATATGCGCCAGGAAAGAATGGAAAAAAGAGTGCAAAACTTTAAAAATAAAGAACGTCAATAATTTTTCAGCAGTTTTTTTAGTAAAATATCATAAAATAAGTTAGTTTTGGCTTCCAAACACTGATAATTTATTACCAAATGAAAAAATTAGCGGCCCTATTTTTTATGATTATTGCTTTTTCTGTCAGCGCTTCTGCACAGGAGCTAAGCAAGGAATTAGCCAGTAAGGTTCAGAATGACATGACTGTTTTAACAGCACAGATCAAGCTTACGGAAGCTCAGAAGACGGAAGTAACAAAAGCTTTTGTGATGAAACATCAGAATTTAGCAGTTAAAGATTTATCAGATGGTCGTAAAAAAGAATTGGCCAGAGTAGTTGAACATTATTTAAAAGCGCCGTTAACGCCTTCGCAATTAGAGCAGTTAAATGCTCAGCCGGACTTAGTTAACCGTCTTACACATTAATAAAAAAAGCGCACTATATAGTGCGCTTTTTTCTTTTTATACTTTTCTGTTATAATTCCTGAGCCACTTTCCCAACGGCAGCAATTGTAAAATCCAGATCTTCATACGTCAGTGCATCCGTTATAAACCAGGTTTCATAAGCCGAAGGTGCGATATAAACCCCTTCTCTTAACAAGCCGTGGAAGAATTTTTTAAACGAATCGTTATCGCCGTTTTTCGCCGTATCGAAATCCACAACCGGACTTCCGTCAAAATGAACGGAAATCATCGAGCCCACTCTGTTGATCGTGTAGACAATACCGGCTGCATCCAGTTCTTTACGGATTCCCGCTTCCAGATAAGCCGTTTTTTGCTCCAAACGCTCAAAAAGACCCGCATTGGTATTGATTTCTTTCAGCATGGCTAATCCGGCCGCCATTGCCAGTGGATTTCCGGACAGTGTTCCCGCCTGATATACCGGCCCTAACGGTGCCAAATAGTTCATGATCTCATTTCTGGCAGCAAAAGCACCAACAGGCAATCCGCCACCGATCACTTTACCGAACGTTACGATATCGGCTGTAATGTTGAACAATTCCTGCGCACCACCTTTTGCCAGACGAAATCCAGTCATTACTTCATCAAAAATAAGCAAGGCGCCGTTTGCTGTACAAAGTGCCCGTAATCCTTCTAAAAAGCCTTGTTGCGGCGGCACACACCCCATGTTTCCGGCTACCGGCTCCACAATGATGGCTGCAATTTCATTTTTGTTCGCTTCAAACAATGAACGCACGTTATCCAGATCGTTATAACGGGCTAACAAGGTATCCTTTGCTGTTCCCTGTGTTACTCCAGGGCTATTTGGCGAACCAAAGGTTATCGCTCCGCTTCCTGCCTGGATCAGGAAAGAATCGGAATGACCGTGGTAACAACCTGAAAATTTTATGATCTTATCCCTGTTTGTAAAACCTCTTGCCAGACGGATAGCACTCATACAAGCTTCCGTGCCGGAGTTTACAAAGCGTATTTTTTCTATTCCGGGCACCATCGAAATGGCCAATGCCGCTATTTCTGTTTCCAAAGCTGTCGGCATTCCGAATGAGGTTCCCAGCCTGGCTTTTTCAATTACCGCTTCCACAACCGGAGCGTGTGCATGTCCCAGCAGCATAGGCCCCCATGAGTTTATATAATCTACCAGACGGTTTCCGTCTTCATCATAAAGATAGGCTCCTTTAGCTTCTTTAACAAAAATTGGCGTTCCGCCAACTGATTTAAATGCACGAACCGGTGAGTTCACACCACCCGGCAAAACTGCTGATGCTGCAGCAAACAGCTCGCTGCTTCTTTTATATAACATTATGATTTTACTTTTAGTATTTGGCCAATTGATATTGCATTTGAGGTAAGGTTGTTTATTTTGATCAACTCGTCAACCGTTACATTAAATTTCTTAGAAATGGAGTATAAGGTATCTCCCTGCGACACCCGGTAAGTAGTACCGTCTTCAGCAACTTTATTTGTTACTATCGGTGTTTCTTTTTTGATTACCGGTTTGTTGTAACCGGCACCGATAACTTCCGAATCGTATTTGTACAATTCATAACGCTCGATAAGTCCGATTAATTTATCCGGATATTTCGGATCGGTAGCATAGCCGGCATTTTTAAGTCCTTTTGCCCAGGCAGTATAATCTCCTTTAGGTAATTTGAACAAAGCGGCATAGCGGCTTCTGGTTGTCAGGAACAGGGAGTGGTCGCGAAAAGACTCCGCAGGATCACTGTATTTCCGGAAGCATTCCTGTTCGGCATCATCATCATGACGAACACTTTCTCCCGTCCATCCGGCATGACACTTGATCCCGAAATGGTTATTTGCTTTGATACACAGCGTTCCTACACCCGCACCGGATTCCAGGATTCCCTGCGCCAGCGTGATACTCGCCGGAATACCATGATTTCGCATGTTATCCTTAGCCGTTTCTTTAAATTTGGAAATATATTCATTAACTATTTCAGTCGTTACTTTCAATTTTGAAGTAGCTTCTAAAACTTCTGTAGGTTTTGCATTTTCACCCGCATTTCCTGATTTTGTTCCTCCCGTATGTGTTTTTACGGTCGTGTGTTTTTTAGTAGTGGTATTTTTTGACGATGCCGTCCGGATCTTCGAAGAAGACCCGCAGCTGTAAACAAAAATGACAGTCAGCAGAATACAAAACTTCTTAATCATTATTTTTATTTTTAAAAGAATTCAATTGCTATTCGTTTATTATCAATGGCATTTTTTTCTGTGCCAGTATTTTATTCATTCCTTCGATTCCCTGTAATCCTCCGGTATGGATCACCAAAATCTGTGCCTTTTCAGGAAAATAGCCCTTCGCTATCATGTCCATGACACCAAACATCATTTTACCGGTATAAACCGGATCCAGAGGCACGCCCGTTTCGGCATAGAACGCATTAATAAAACGGATCAGTGCTTCATTTATTTTCGCATATCCTCCAAAATGATAGTCATTAATAAGCTCCCAACGGCTATTATTCACAAACTTACAAATATCCTCAGATAAAAACGAACCTTTTAACGCCGGAAATCCGAGAACTTTTTGGGTACTGCCACTGGTATTGATCAATCCGGATATGGTTCCTCCCGTTCCGACAGCACAACAAATATGGCTATATTTTATTTTATCGTCTTCCTCTAAAATCTCCTCACATCCTTTAACGGCCAGCTCGTTGGTTCCGCCTTCCGGCAGCAGGTAAAAAGCGCCATATTTTGCCTGTAATGCCTCCACAAATGCTGCTTCCGCTTTTAACCGGTAAGCCTCACGGGATATGAAATCAAATTTCATGCCTTGCTGTTCGGCAAACCGCAAAGTCGGGTTTTCCTGAATCTTGTCGCTCAGTTCTTCTCCCCTGATAATGCCGATCGTTTCAAAACCGAAATGAAATCCGGCAGCCGCAGCCGCAGCTATATGGTTTGAAAAAGCACCGCCAAAAGTCAACAGCCTTGTAAATCCTTCTTTTTTGGCTTTTTCAAGATTGTAATACAGTTTACGATATTTATTACCGGAAAGAAAAGGATGAATTAAATCTTCTCTTTTAACCGTTACGGAGATTCCATCAGGGAGGATTAACGGCAATTGCTGACTACTGCTTTTCATACTTTACAAAAGTATCATTTTAAACAAAAACAGCTCCCAAATGGAAGCTATTTTTAAATATTTTAAATAAAATTTAATTTTTAATTATGATTTTCTTACTTATTTCCAGATTGTCAGCGGTAGCCATTTTTACAATATAGATACCATCACTCAAATTAAAGGTCGGAAATTCATAAGAGACACTGCTTCCCAGTTTTGATTTGGTAAAGATGGTTTTTCCAACGACATCATACAAAACCAGTGTGTTGATATCCAACAGCATCGGGTTGTTAATGGTAAGGTTATGCGAAGCATTATTCTGGTAAACTACCAGGCTGTTTTTGATATCTTCACCAACACCCAATATATTATCATCTTTAAATGTAATCTCATAATCCGTTTTATTGGTACCTGCCGGCAGGTTCAATTCGTAAACACCATTTTTAATATCATGGTATACATTATTTACTTTATCATGCAGGTAAACATTGGAAACATCTTCAAAATTGATAATTTCCTTTATGGTGATTTTATAATTGGCAGGCTGATCATTTTTAAAACCTACCGGAATACGCTTGTCTTCATCAAAAGCAATAGCGCTGATAATACATTCTTTATTGTCTATCACAAAAAAGGAATCAGAAGGCAAGGCATCATCCGATGACAAGGCATCCATACCTCTGTCGTAACTGTCAGTCGCTTCCGGATGAAAAACAATCACACCCTGGCGAACACCCTGATTATCAATTAAAGTATTGATACGGATCTGCGGCATTGGCAATTTACTGCCATTGGTATAGTCAATACCGGATACCGCTTGTATAGGCGGGAAATTCTCATCCGTACTGTCGCTGTTATTGACAAAAGCTGTTGAATTTGCGCTTTTTTCAAAATCAGAGTTGGTAACCGTTCCTTCTTTTACAAATACGCGGTATTTATTTTTCATTGTAACGGTACCGGCACCCACGCCCATAACCATAAATCCTTGTCCAACCGGAGAAAAACGTCGCTCAAAATGCTGACCCGGTATCGAAACCACCGGTCCCTGATTACCGGAACCGTCATAAGAATAAAAGATTGCCGGTGTATAAACCCCCGGACCTGCTGTTCCGGCAAGTACCTGTGCTAAAGTTGCCGCCGGCGTAAACGTACCGTATCCGCCCTGGTAGTTTGCCAGATAATGCGAATTTACCGTTTTATCCTGCTCCCAAAACTGAGCCGTTCCGTCACAAGCCGGATTATCCAGCAGAAAATAGCTCAAATCAATTGCTGAAGGATACGGATTTCCGGTTAACGTTTGCTGTCCCGCAAGTGTCGGGATAACAATATCACCGTCGTTTGGACGTCCTCTAAAGTCGATACGCTGTTTGGCTCCCGGATTGTTGGCAACCGTACCATCCACATTATTGGAATCGGTACCGGCTGTTCCTTTCATCGTAAATCCTTCGCCGGCAGCTAAAGGCTGACCGTTTCCGATATGTGCCCAGCCGGTATAAGCCGTTGAACTGATAAATTTCCATAACCATCGGGAAGAAATCGACAACGGACTGGCTTGTCCGTCCCAGGATCCCCATGGCAGTATCGTTGCAGCGGTACTATTCGTAATACTTACCGGTCTGAAAAACAAACTGTTTACATTACCATTTAAATTTCCTAAAACACCTTCCTGACCGGATGCTACCGTTCCCACCGGTGAACACCAGTAATTATAATCATAATTATCCGAAGTACCTTCCTGGTAAACGGTCATCTTACCGCCTCCGCTATTCTGGGTATTGCCTGCAACACCCTGCATAAGCTGGCCTCCTCTTCTAAGATATACATATCCGTCGTTACCGGTTAAACTGGCTAAAACGACATCCTGTTTGACAAACAATAATTCATTATTGACAAAAACATAACTGTTTGGGCTCACATACATCTGGGCCTGGCTTAAAAAAGCGGCACCAAATAAAAAAATTACTAAAAGGCTTTTCTTCATCATCATTAAATTCTGTTTTTTAAGTAGTTACAAAAATACACATTTTATTTTTAAAAAAACATCAAGGGATATAAAGCCTTTAAAACGGGACAACAAAACCGGGGAACGATTCCCTTTTAGCACTTCATATATGTTTCATTCATTTGTAATTCATAACAAATTACACAGTTAAATTTACTCATTTTTTTTAACAAAAAAATCAATTTCAGGGTCAAATTTTACACTCCGTAAAAAAATATATTCATTTTTAACACATAATTACGGTTTTACCATAAAATCGGTTCCGGAATTTTAATTATTGTTTTCAAAAAATGCACTTTATCGATTAAAGGGAATCCTTCATCGAAATTCAGTCAAAACGCACCTCACGTGTGATTCTTAGTACATACTTTCGTACTGTAAAATTAACCCCTAAAGATTTTATAGTATGTTAACCAGCCCCCAAAACAACAGAAAATCTGATGACTTTTTTAAAGTTATCAACGTTTTTAATTTTAATCCGTTTAATCTTAAAAACCTTTCCTTTTTAAATGTGATAGCCTTTTTATCATTGTTCATTTACAATACCGGTTATGCACAGGTTAGCAATTATATTTTTTCTGAATCAACCTCAAATTATACCGCAATTACCGGAGCTTCAATTGTTTTTAATGATAGCTGGGACAATAATACAACGCCAAATAATATTGCAATTGGGTTTACCTTCAACTATAACGGTACAAACTATAGTACTTGTTCGGTAAATACTAACGGATTTATAACTTTCGGGAGCACATTATCCAACAATAACGAATACAACCCGATTTCCTCATCAACTGCCTATAGCGGAGCGATCAGTGCATTGGGAGTAAATTTAAGAAGTAACGGTTCTGCCATAACCTATAAAACTATAGGAAATGCTCCTAACCGCGTTTTTGTGGTACAATGGACTGATGCCGAAAGAAATGCTAAAGACGGAGATTTTAACTTTCAGATTCGTTTAAACGAAACTTCCAATACCGTTAACATTTCATACGGTAGCTGCCAGCCATCAGACAATAGTGTTATATCTGTTCAGGTAGGTCTTAGAGGAAGTTCAAACAGCGACTTCAACAACAGATCACAACCTTCTAACGGAAAATGGATGGGTAACACTAATGATGGTACAAACAACAACGATACTAACAGAACAAGATCAGGAAATTCCTCTAATAGTTCATATCCAAATACAAACTTATTATACACCTGGACACCATCTGCAATTTGCATCCCTTCATCTTCATCAAGTACCTTTTATATCTCCAGCTATAAAACAACCGGAGCTGTAGTAGATGCTCCTACAAATACAACAGGATACAGCACTTCCGGATATGGCGATTATACTGCTCTAACACCGGCACAACAAATTCCGGGTGGCGGAATCAATGTTAGCCTTGTTTTGTCCGGAGGAGTACAAACCGCAAGAGTTTGGGTAGACTGGAACAAAAACAACACTTTTGAAGATGCTTCAGAAATCGTTTTTACTACCAATACAAGCTTTATTTCCAATACTTTTGGTTTTGTGGTACCAACAGGAACAGCTCCTGGCGATTACAGAATGCGTATCCGTACAAAATCTACTGCTGCCTGCGGATCTAATTCCGATGGTGAGACAGAAGACTATACAATACGTGTAATTCAGGATTGTTCTGCAAAAATAGCAAGTGCTCCAACAGTTGAACAGTGTGGAACAGGAACGGTAACCTTAACAGTAACCGGTACTTCCGGAGTAACATCATACAAATGGTACACTACCGAAAGCGGAGGAACAGCTATAGCCGGTGCTACATCAGCATCATACACTACGCCATCCTTATCGGCTACAACAACGTATTATGTAACAGCCTTAAACGGATCATGCGAATCTCTGGTTCGTACGCCGATTATCGCAAAAATAAAACCGGTTCCTAATATCACCATTACTCCTGCTTCTCCTCAAATATGCGGTGAAGAAGATTTAGTACAGATCTCTGCAGCAGGAAGTACAGAAGTAGTCGATTTATTAAATGAGACTTTTGAAACATCAGGACTTGGCGCTTTTACAAAAGCAAATATCGCCAATGGTGATGCCGCAACAGAATGGCAGCAAAAAACCAGTGTTTACAAAACTGTTTCCGGTGTTTGGAAACCGGCAATCAGCTCCGGAGCGATTGGCAACAAATTTGCTTTTACGACTTCTGACTATAGTATTACCAACACAAGAAATTTAGCATTACAAACAACAAACAGCTATAACACTACAAATTTCATCGATTTATCATTGACATACAGACAGTATTTCTCTTGTTATGGAAACGGAGACAAGGCTATCGTTGAAGTTTCAACGGATAACGGTACTTCCTGGACAGCGGTACAAACATTCACCTCAAGTCAGGGATCACCTGGTAAATTCGCAACTGTAACTATTCCGTTAAACAGCTATGTAGGAGTTGCAAACCTGAAATTAAGATTCCTATATACCGCAGTTTATGCTGACGGATGGGCTATTGATGATGTTGTTTTAAGCGGAACAAGACCGTTAACATCAAACTTTACCTGGACAGGAGCTACGATTGATGCCTATACTGATGCTGCCGGAACAGTACCATATACCAACCAGGCTGTAAACGTCGTTTACATCAAACCTTCTACTGCTCAGTTAGAAGTAAACAACTGGTCGTTTACTGCCAATGTACAATTAACCAATGGCTGTACTGCTTCAAAATTAGTTAACGTTACAAACAAATCTAAAGTTTGGCAGGGTAACAACGGTAACTGGAATGATCCTAACAACTGGCTTCCTGTAGGAGTACCAGCAGCAGACAACTGTGTAATCATCAAACCGGCTACAAATTATGCTAATGTAAACGGAACCAACTATGTAGGTTTAGCAAAAACATTAACCGTAAGAACAAATGCCCGTCTTGAAGTTCCAACAGGAAACGGTGTAAACGTGGTTAACAAAATTACAGTACAAAACAACGGTACTTTCAATTTAGCGAACAGCGCCAGTATTATCCAGACAGATAATGTTGCCAATTCCGGAATTGTAAACATCAAACGTACGACACAACCAATGTATCGTTATGACTTTACGTACTGGAATTCACCGGTAACCTTGGCTTCTAATTTTACTTTAAGCGCTTTATCACCAAACACTTTGTCTGACAAATACTATCGTTGGCAGCCAACAATCAACGGAGGTTACGGAAACTGGATTGGTGTAAATGCAACCACAACAGCTATGGATCCGAGAATGGGCTATATCGTGAGAGCACCGCAATCATTTGATTTAAATCCGGCAAATAAAACAACCTATACGGCAACTTTTGTTGGAACACCAAATAATGGCGACATCACTATTCCGATCGCTATCGGTACAGATGCAAACGTTGGTAATGGAGTAACCGCTGATGACGACCAGTGGAACCTTATCGGAAACCCTTACGCTTCAGCAATTGACGTGGTATCTTTCTTAAACGAAACAACGAATAAAACATTATTGGACGGAACCGTATACGTATGGACACACAATACTCCGATACAAACCGGAACAGCAAATCCTTTTTACGGAAACTATTCTTATAACTATACCTCTTCCGATTATGCTACTGTAAACAAATTCGGGGCTACAGCAACAGCAATTTCAGGAGGCACACAACCAAGCCGTTATATCGCTTCCGGTCAGGCTTTCTTTGTAAAAGGAATTGCAAACGGAAATGCTAAATTCATCAACAGTATGAGAGTTAGCGGATCTAACAATACATTCCTGAAAAGCGGAGCTGCACAAATTAACCCGGAAACACAGGCCGTGAATTCAGGTGAACTTGAAAAACACCGCATCTGGTTAAACTTAGCGAATGCTAACGGAGCGTTCAGCCAGATCCTGGTAGGATATGCTGAAGGAGCAAGTTTAGACTTCGACAGAGGATTAGACGGTCAGGCTTTCGGAGGAAACGGAGTAACATTCTACTCTACTATTCCGGAAATGAACCTAACCATTCAGGCACGTCCGTTACCATTCAATGAAGACGACAAAGTAGCTTTAGGATTTAACGCTAATGCTCAGGATACTTACCAGATCGGAATTGACCACCTGGACGGAGTATTCGATACACATGCGATTTTCCTAGAAGATAAAACACTAAATGTGATCCACGACCTAAGAACAGCGCCATACAGCTTTACTTCTGCTGCAGGAACATTTAACGACCGTTTTGTATTGCGTTTCTCAAACGGAAATTTAGGAAACGTAGATTTCACAAATGAAAACGGAATTAAAATACTTAGAGGAAATGAATTAGCAGTTCACTCTTCTTCTGAAAGAATTAAAAGCATCGTTGCCTTCGACGTATTAGGCAGAAAAATAGATGAGTACAAAAATGCTGATGAAAATGAAATTACACTTAAAAATGTAAAAAAATCAACCAGCGTAGTACTTTTAAAAATAACCTTAGAAAACGGTGCTGTTGTAGACAGAAAGACTATTTTCTAAAATTGAAAAACGCTATTATTAAAAAAGCCCTTGTTTGAACAAGGGCTTTTATTTTTTTCGCAGGTAACGCACAAAACCATAAAACGGTCTTCCCGACAAATACTCCCGATCTTTTTCATTGCCGTAAGCTTCCCGCTCAAAGCTGATATTCCGGTAAGCGGTATGCTTGTCCGGATACTGGCACAAACGAACCAGATATTCCAGCCCGTACCAGATAAAAAAAGGCACAATCAGCAGCTCTAACTGCTGCTTGATATGAATTTTTTCATGGTTTAAAAAAACCGGATCCTTTTTATCTTTTACATCCGCCAGGAACACAAAAGGGAATAAAGTGATTCCTCTAAAACCTTTGGGCGTTAAATATTTTAATACAAGTACGATCATTAACCTTAAAGTTCCTAAATTTGTCCGTATGGACAACCAAAATACTAAAAATAAATTAATCCCTGGAGAAGACTATTATCTCACCCCGGAAGGTTACAAGGTTTTTACCGAACAATTCCACTTAAAAAGAGGATATTGCTGTAAAAACGGCTGCCGTCACTGTCCATACGGCTACAATAAAAACACCGGAACGATACGCAAATAGAAATGGACGTCCTTTTATTAAAATACAGAATCAAAATCCATAAATCCTATCACAGGTCAGATATTCGTTATCCTTAGCGAGGCAACGCTTCAATTTATTTATTTTTCAATTCTAAGCAGTAACAATCATGACTTTTCAAGAACAAATTTTAGAAGGGATTCCTTCCGTTTTACCACAGGCTAAACCATACGAGAGCACTATTAACCACGCTCCCAAACGTAAAGAAATATTAAGTGACGAAGAAAAAAAGCTGGCTTTAAAAAATGCCCTGCGCTACTTCGAACCAAAACATCACGCAGAATTAATTAAAGAATTTTCGGAAGAATTAGAAACATACGGCCGTATTTACATGTACCGTTTGCGTCCTGATTACCGGATGTATGCCCGCCCTATTTCGGAATATCCGGGAAAATCGGAGCAGGCAAAAGCCATCATGCTGATGATCCAGAACAACCTGGATTATGCTGTGGCACAACATCCGCACGAATTAATCACCTATGGCGGAAACGGAGCCGTTTTCAGCAACTGGGCACAATACCGCCTGACGATGAAATATCTGGCAGAAATGACCGAAGAACAAACGCTGGTGATGTATTCCGGACATCCGATGGGATTATTCCCTTCCCACAAAGAAGCACCGCGAGTGGTTGTCACTAACGGGATGATGATCCCTAATTACTCCAAACCGGACGACTGGGAAAAATTCAACGCTTTAGGCGTAACCCAATACGGGCAAATGACAGCCGGCAGCTATATGTATATCGGTCCGCAGGGAATTGTACACGGAACCACCATTACCGTATTGAATGCCGGTAGAAAAATTGCCAAAAACGGAGAAGATCTGGCAGGAAAACTGTTTGTAACCTCCGGATTGGGAGGCATGAGCGGTGCGCAGCCAAAAGCCGGTAATATCGCCGGATGCATTACCGTTTGTGCCGAAGTAAACCCGAAAATAACACATATCCGCCACAGTCAGGGCTGGATTAACGAAGTTATCGAAGACATTGATGCTTTGGTAGCCCGTGTTCGCATAGCAAAAGAAAATAAAGAAGTGGTTTCCATTGCCTATCTGGGCAACGTTGTAGACGTTTGGGAACGTTTCCATGACGAAAACATATATATCGACCTGGGATCCGACCAGACATCCTTACACAACCCCTGGGCAGGTGGTTATTATCCGGCCGGGATTTCGTTTGAAGAAGCAAACGACATGATGGCAAACAATCCGGAATTATTCAAAGAAAAAGTTCAGGAAACATTACGCAGACATGCCGCAGCAATTAACAAACACACCGCAAAAGGAACCTATTTCTTTGACTACGGTAACGCCTTCCTGCTGGAAAGCTCCAGAGCCGGTGCCGATGTTATGGCGCCAAACGGTATTGACTTTAAATACCCGAGCTATGTTCAGGACATTATGGGACCAATGTGTTTCGATTATGGATTCGGGCCTTTCCGCTGGGTTTGTACCTCCGGAAAACCGGAAGATCTGGCCAAAACAGATGCGATTGCCTGCGAGGTTTTAGAAGAAATCATGAAAACCGCCCCGGCAGAAATACAACAGCAAATGGCCGACAATATCCGCTGGATCAAAGGCGCTCAGGAAAACAAACTGGTCGTAGGATCACAGGCACGTATCCTGTATGCCGATGCAGAAGGAAGAGCCAAAATAGCAGAAGCCTTCAACCAGGCAATTGCCAAAGGCGAAATAGGCTATGTTGTTTTAGGACGTGACCACCATGATGTATCCGGTACCGATTCTCCTTATCGTGAAACCTCAAACATCTATGACGGTTCCCGTTTCACTGCCGATATGGCTATCCATAACGTGATCGGAGACAGCTTCCGTGGCGCTACCTGGGTTTCCATTCACAACGGTGGCGGCGTTGGCTGGGGAGAAGTGATAAACGGTGGTTTTGGTATGGTTCTTGATGGTACTAAAGAAGCTTCAAGACGCTTGGAATCAATGCTTTTCTGGGACGTCAACAATGGAATTGCCAGAAGAAGCTGGGCACGTAATGAAGGAGCCGTTTTTGCAATTAAAAGAGCAATGGAAACGCAGCCTTTACTAAAAGTGACAATTCCGAATATCGTAGATGACACCTTACTTTAGTTAAATATAAAACCTATTAATTATGAAAGCTATAAAAATCCTTCCGATACTACTGCTCTTCGTTATCAGCTCCTGCAGCTCCGTAAGAGTAGCTTCCGATTTTGATAACCGAACCGACTTTAGTCAATACAAAACATACGCTTTTCATAAGGACGGAATTGACAAAGTTGAAATTTCCGATTTAGATAAAAAACGCATCCTTCGCGCCATAGACAATCAGCTCTCGGCAAAAGGATTCAGCAAAAGTGACCAGCCGGAACTTCTGGTAAATATTTTTACCAAATCCAGAGAACAGGTCAGCGTAAACCAATTTAACGCCGGATGGGGTTATGGTGGTGGCTGGGGCTGGGGATACGGCTGGGGCCCTACTTACAGCTCCGTGAGTACCACCACCGAAGGTACGCTGTATATCGACATCATCGATGCCCGTAAAAATGAATTGATCTGGCAGGGAACCGGAACCGGAGTACTGACTCAGAACCGTGAAAAAAAAGAGGAACGCATCAATGAATTCGTTACGAAAATCCTGATGCAGTTTCCGCCACAAAAAAAATAAATTACCGGCTTATCATAAGCACTACAAGCCTACCTTTGCGTAGGCTTTTTTTATTCAAACATCATGAAAGACATTAGCACACTGGAAGACATCAAAAAGCTGGTGGACACCTTTTACCAAAAAGTACAGCAGGATACTTTGATCGGCCCTGTTTTCAATGAAAAAATACAGGATCGCTGGCCGGAACATCTGGCAAAAATGTATCAGTTCTGGGAAACCGTACTGCTGGACAACCACACTTATTCCGGCAGGCCTTTTCCGCCGCATGCCTTTTTACCGGTAGGCAGCAACCATTTTAACCGCTGGATACAACTCTTTACCGGAACAACCGATGCTTTATTTACCGGACCTGTTGCAGACAAAGCCAAGCAAAGAGCTGCTAAAATGGCAGAAATGTTCCATCATAAAATAGAATACATTAAAAATAACCAAATATAACCGCCGATTTGAAATTCCAATTGCTAACTCCCTAAAGATTTCGTAATTTTACAGCAAACAGCAACAATAAAGAATCATGAATGCATCGTTTGAAACGAATCCGTTACTAGAAAGATTACCGAAACACTTAAAGCAGTTTATCAAACCGCAGGATTATGACGAATATACTCCGATTAATCAGGCTGTATGGCGCTATGTGATGCGTAAAAATGTGGATTATTTAGGAAAAGTAGCCCACAGTTCTTATCTGGACGGCTTACGCCAAACAGGGATTTCCATCGAGAGCATCCCCAACATGTACGGAATGAACCGTATCCTTAAAGAAATAGGCTGGGCAGCAGTAGCTGTTGACGGATTTATTCCGCCAAATGCCTTTATGGAATTTCAGGCTTATAACGTATTGGTTATTGCCTCCGACATCCGTCAGTTAGAACATATAGAATATACCCCGGCACCGGATATCATCCACGAAGGAGCCGGACATGCACCCATTATCGCCAATCCGGAATATGCAGAATACCTGCGCCGTTTTGGAGAAATAGGCTCTAAAGCCATTTCCTCTGCAAGAGATTACGAAATGTATGAAGCCATTCGTCTGCTTTCCATTTTAAAAGAAGCCGAAGGTACTCCTCAGGATGAAATTGAAGCTGCCGAAAAACGTGTTGACGAACTGCAAAACGATATGGGCGAATTATCGGAAATGGCACAGATCCGGAACCTGCACTGGTGGACAGTGGAATACGGTTTGATCGGAACTGTTGAAAACCCTAAAATTTACGGCGCCGGACTTTTATCCTCTATCGGGGAAAGCGCCTGGTGTATGACCGATAATGTAAAGAAAATCCCGTATGATATCTCTGCAGCCAACCAAAGTTTCGACATTACAAAACCGCAGCCGCAACTGTATGTAACACCCGATTTTGCACTTTTGAGCCTTGTACTGGAAGAGTTTGCGAACAAAATGGCCTTGCGTACCGGCGGATTATCCGGAATCCGGAAATTGATCCATTCCAAAGCATTGGGAACGGTAGAACTAAGCACCGGTATTCAGATTTCAGGAGTGTTTACCAACGTCATCGAACACGAAGGAAAACCGGTTTATATCCAGACAACCGGCCAAACGGCACTTTCCTATAGAGAAAAAGAATTAGTAGGCCACAGCACCGCTTATCATGCCGAAGGTTTCGGAAGCCCGATCGGAAAATTAAAAGGCATCAATCTTGCTATTGAGGACATGAGTCCGAGAGACTTAAGAGCGTATGCTATTTTTGAAGGAGAAACCGTTACCCTGGAATTTGAAGGAGACATTACCGTTTCCGGGGAAATCATTACCGGTTCCCGTAATTTACAGGGCAAAATCATCACCATCAGCTTTAAAAACTGTACCGTAACCCATAAAGACACTGTTTTATTCCAGCCGGAATGGGGCATTTATGATATGGCTGTCGGAAAAGAAGCGATTTCCGCTTTTTCAGGACCGGCCGATGTGCGCAGCTTTGACCTGATCACACATGTTCCGACCTCAAAAACCATTAAGGCGCAAAAAACACCGGAAAGAATTAAACTGGAAGAGTTGTACCATAGCGTAAGAGCCATTCGCGACAACAATGCTCCGGATACCTTACAATCAGTATTTGAAACGTTAAAAGCCGATCATCCAAAAGACTGGCTGTTAGCGGTAGAAATTGCCGAACTGGCTCATAAAAACAACAATCACGCTTTGGAAACGGCTGTTGTTTCCTATCTGCAACAACTAAAAACGATACGTCCGGAAGTTGCCCATTTAATATCCGGCGGACTGGAGCTTATTTTCGAAAGCGAAAGCGTAAACAAATAATACAAATCAGTAACAATTGTTACAACCATATTTTAGCAAGTCCCATACCTTTGATAAAAATTAAAGTTATGGGACTTTTAGATATATTAGGTTTTGGAAACAAATCGGAAAACATTAAAGCGTTTATTGCCAAAGGAGCAATTATCATCGATGTGAGAACTCCCGGTGAATTTGCCGAAGGACATATTACAAACGCTAAAAACATTCCGCTCAATGCTATTGCCGGCAAAATCCAGGATATCAAAAAGCTGGGCAAACCGGTCATTACCTGCTGCCATTCCGGAATGCGGAGCGCACAGGCTGCCACTATCCTAAAACAGCACGGCATTGAAGCCCTGAACGGTGGCGGCTGGAGCAGTCTGAACAGCAAACTGTAACAGCATTGCTACTACAAAAAACATCCGGACAGCCTTATTTTAACACGAATCTTTTTTTCATTTTCTGTTACTTTTCTTATATTGTTGGCTATAATTTTTAAAACACCAACTCATGAACCAGGAACAAGATTATGATGCAAAAGGCAATCCTATTTACCGGCATACCCAGGAAAGTGACGATTCCGGAGTGGCCAGCAGCTGTCGCTATTTAGACGAAATCACAGCACATTTAGAAAACCATATCGGGGATGTTCACCTGATTTTTCACGAAATAATTTCCGAATTTGTTCATATAGATGTTCTTTGGATCAAACCTACAGCGGATTATCCTTACAATGTACTGGTTACTTCCGGGATGAGCGACAAACCGATGCATCTTCCGGATGGAATTGAAGGAAAAGAAAACTGGCAGTATGGCGAATTAATGGTTATTCTTCCGGCTGACTGGAAAATCAGTGATGAAGATTTTGAGGATGACAAAAATTACTGGCCGGTTCATTTTTTAAAACTGATTGCCCGCTTACCGCATCAATACAACACCTGGGTTGGCTACGGACATACAATTCCGAACGGAGAAGAGGCCTATCCTTTTGCCGAAAACACTCGTTTAGGATGCATGATGGTACTTCCGCCTTATGTTAGCTTTAATGAGGAGTTTTTACAATTTAAGGCCGAAGACGGCAACCTGATTAACTTTTATGCCCTGGTACCTTTGTATAAAGAAGAAATGGAATACAAAATGACTGAAGGTGCCGATGCCTTACTGGATTTATTTGACGAATACAACATTGACGAAGTCATTACGTTAGACCGTCCGAATGTATGCTTATCATAAAAAAACAAACCCGCATAAAGCGGGTTTTGTTTTTATAATTTAAGCTGCTCTCCTATCGCCTGTTCGTTATCCAGAACCCGGTTTTCATATTCCAGTTTCCAACCCATCGAATTGGTCAGGATCAATAGTTTCGAAAGCTCACTGATCAGGCGGTTTTTAGCATTCGTTTTTAATGCTGATTTTTCAATTTTCTGAGCCAGATCGGCTTTTACTTTTTTATTAATCTTGTTATAATCATCGCCTGTAAACGGATTCATACGGCTTTGATCTACATCATAAAACTGAATATCGGGACTGATTTTTATTTCTTCTTTCGGAATATTCAGAATGGTAATTGTTTTATTTTTTTCGTCTATATCATATTTTATCTGCCGTAAATCATAGGCTACCGTAACATCGGCATTGATGATAATCAGCGCTTTCTTTTCAAATGTCAGCAAATCCATCAGGTATTTCTGCTGGTCTTTATAGGTCATTACCTGCGCATAATGTCCTTCGGTCACCACCAGTTTCCCCACATTCCTGATTTGCTGCTGGATCAGATCGGTATTGTATTCCGTAGTGGTTGTTGCTTTTTCGGAAGTCACAAACTTATAAATCACAAACCCGATGATTACAAAAATCAGCAGGTAGATTATTTTTCCGGAACGCGCCAGTGCCTGCACTACCGGAACCAGCATGTTTTTGATACTCGTTTCGTCCGATGTTTTCCTTGCCATATTAAAAAGTGATATTGGGATATTGTACTGCTAATGTAGCAATCTTTAGCTGTAGATTTTTTAAAAACTTTGCATGTTGTTCCGAATCGGGATTAAAAGAGCGGTGTGCCAGTCCTTTCCGGATGCTTTCCACCTCATCCATTACAGGATAAGCGGTTTCGGCAATCCTGCTTTCGGAAAAACGCTTCCAGATATATTCTATCGCTACCGCATTGGGATGGATCATATCCTCTGCATAAAAGCGATAATCGCGTAGTTCGTCCATCATGATCTCATAACTCGGGAAATAGTCTATAAAAACAGCTTCTTCCGAAAATTCGGCTATGGTCTGGTGAATCGCAGTGATCAGATTCGCTTTACTCCATTGGTTTTCCGTAAAACCATCTTTAATATGGCGCACCGGCGACACGGTAAAAATGAGCTGCGCCTCCGGATTCAGCCGGTGAATTTTCGAGATAATACCGGCAAGACTTTCTTTTATAGCCGGAATACCCAATAATTCTTTATTAAATTGCTTTTGCGGGACTTTATGACAATTCGCCACTATTTTACCATCTTCTGTTTTTCGATACACCCAGGCCGTTCCCAGAGTGATTATAACGTGGGTTGCTGCCGCTATTTTATCATGCGCTGTTGCGGCAATAGCATTCAGGTTCTGAAGCAGCACTTCCCGATCGGTTTCACTCAAATCGGAATGCCCGTCGAATGTATGCCACTGTTCGTTATGAAAAAAGACATCTTCCGCTGTAAATTCTTTCCTGAAAACAGCAACGTCAATCAGTTTTTCAATGGCCAGTGGATGAAACAGTATTCCAAACGGATTGCAGTAATGCTGAAACTTAAAATAGTCGAGTTTCTCACTCATATTGACCGCAAAACAGGAACCCAAAGACACTACTCCGGAAGTATAATCTATTGGATTTTTACTTTTTAAAACAGGTATTTGGGTTCTGAACTGCATGATCCGTTTGTTTTTACAAACTTAGGGATTTTATTATTTGAAGAATGTCCCGCTTTAAATAAAAAACCCAAAGCAAAATTACTTTGGGTTGTTATAACATAGCATGTTTTACTACTCTTTACAAATTCATTCTTAACTGAACAAAAACCGTTTTCAGACTGGTTTTATTCGTAGAAATACTGATAATTCGTTACGGTACTGTTATACGTTTCCTTTTGCGTTTTCGCAAAACCATCCGGATAATAGGTATATTCATTCTGAATACTATTAACTCCATCTGTACGGACTGCAGAAACCAGATTTCTGTTACATCCTTTTAGCGACAAGCTTTTAAAGAATATTTTATCAAAACCACGAATCCCTTTTGTTGGTTTATTCCCGTTATCATAGCTATAATTCCAGCTAAATGAAGGTGTCCCGTCAAGATGACTATACTCCTGCAAACTAACCACTTCTCCATTTAGAAAAGTCATTTTTTCTCTTCTGATTGTTTGTGCAGAATAAGGAAGCTCACTTGTAACCGTTCCATCGTTATTGTAAATATAACTCGTTTCCTGTGTAGCATTTACATCATACGAATAATTAACTTTCTTAATAAGCTTGTTATCGGTATTATACAGATAGCTTTCTGTACTGTTAGGAGATCCATCAGGATTAAAAAACTCGACTTTCTTTATCAAATCCCCTTCATACGAATATTTGTCAACAGAACCATCTGTTGCCGTAATTTTATCAAGCTTACTCCCATTATAAGTATAGTTAAATGTGATGCTTTGCCCGTTATTATATGTTGCGATAACCTTTTTTAACAATACTGTTTGTTGTGGTGTTTCTGGCGTTGATTCACTTGTTGATTCGCTTGTACAAGATGCGAGCACCAACAAACAGGTAAGTGCTCCGGCAATAATTTTCTTCATAATTCAGTGGATTAATTTTCCCACAAAAAAAACAATTATTTCTTAAATAAAAAACCCAAAGCAAAATTACTTTGGGTTCTCTATCTTATTTAGGTTCTGTCTATTTTACATAGTCAATTGCTTTTTCCAAAGCTTCGTTGATTCCTCCCGGATTTTTACCACCGGCAGTTGCAAAGAACGGCTGTCCGCCGCCGCCGCCCTGGATATATTTTCCAAGTTCGCGAACCACTAAACCGGCATTCAATCCTTTTTCGGCAACCAGTTCTTTAGAAATATAACAGGTCAGCATCGGCTTCCCTTCTTCGGCTGTAGCCAATAGAAGGAACAGATTTGTTCCGATGTTCCCCAATTCATAAGCCAGGTCTTTTGCTCCGTTCGGATCCAGGTCAACCTGTTTTGCCAAGAATTTCACTCCATTGATTTCCTGTATTTCGGAAATTAGTTCTCCTTTTAAGTTTTTCGCTTTTTCTTTTAACAAAGCTTCAACCTGTTTTTTCAGTTTGGCATTTTCATCCTGTAAAGAAACCACCGCTTTAATTGTATCCTGCGGATTCTTCAACTTTTCTTTGATCTCTTTCAGCGTATTTTCCTGTGAAGCATAGAACGCTTTTACAGCATCGTTTGTAATCGCTTCAATACGTCTGATTCCTGCAGCAACAGCGCCTTCACTGGTAATTTTAAACTGCCAGATATCTGCCGTATTCTTCACGTGGATTCCACCGCACAACTCCATACTGTCGCCAAATTTAATCGCACGAACATTATCGCCGTATTTTTCACCGAACAAAGCCATAGCACCTTCCTCAATTGCCTGCGCAAAAGGAATGTTTCTTCTTTCAATTAACGGCAGTTGCTCCTGAATTCTTGCATTTACAAAATCTTCAACCTGTTTCAATTCCTCATCGGTTACTTTTGCAAAGTGTGAAAAGTCAAAACGCAAATAATTTGGCGCTACCAACGATCCATTTTGCTCCACATGTGTTCCCAATATAGAACGCAATGCCTGGTGCAACAAGTGTGTTGCCGAGTGATTACTTGCCGAATGTAAGCGCAAATCGTTGTTTACTTTCGCTACAAAGGTAGCGTTCACATTTTCCGGTAGTGTGGTCGCAAAATGTAAAATCAGGTTGTTTTCTTTTTTAGTATCCACGATCTCAATCGTTTCGTTTGCCGACACCAAAACACCTTTATCACCAACCTGTCCTCCTCCTTCCGGATAGAACGGGGTGTTATCTAACACTAACTGGTATAATTTACCATCTTTTTTACTGTCTACTTTACGGAAACGGGTGATTTTCACGTCATTTTCCGTTTGGTCATATCCAACAAATGTTTCAATATTACCTTCTACTAATATAGTCCAGTCGTCTGTTGAAACTTCTGAAGCGGCACGGGAACGTGTTTTTTGCTCCAGCATGGCTGCATCAAATCCGGCCTCGTCAAGATTATAACCTCTTTCTCTTAAAATCAAGGCTGTTAAATCGATCGGGAAACCAAAAGTATCGTATAATTCAAATGCTTTTGCTCCGGAAACGATGATTCCTTCCGTTCCTGCAATTACATTTTCCAATAATTGCAATCCCAGATCCAACTTTTTCAGGAAAGAAGCTTCTTCTTCTTTAATCACATTGGTAACCAATCCTTTTTGAGAGGTGATTTCCGGAAAGAAAGCCCCCATCTGGTCGCTTAATACCGCTACCAGTTCGTAAATGAACGGTTCTTTTTTGTTCAGGAAAGTAAAGGCATAACGAATCGCACGACGTAAAATACGGCGAATCACATAACCGGCTCCGTTATTGGACGGCAATTGTCCGTCAGCAATTGCAAACGCTACCGCACGTACGTGATCGGCAATAACACGAATCGCGATATTAACTTTCTCTTCTTCCTCGTCTTTAGCTTTAATTGTATATTTTCCACCGGTAAGGCTTTCAATTTTTTGGATAAGCGGCGTAAAAACATCCGTATCATAATTGGATTTCACGTTCTGCAATACCATACACAAACGTTCAAATCCCATTCCGGTATCCACGTGCTGTGCCGGTAATTTTTCTAAGGATCCGTCCGCTTTACGGTTGAATTCCATGAATACGTTGTTCCAGATTTCCACTACCTGCGGGTGATCGGCATTTACCAGGTCTTTACCGGGAACCAATGCTTTTTCTTCCGCCGAACGGATATCGACGTGAATTTCCGTACACGGTCCGCATGGTCCCTGATCTCCCATTTCCCAGAAGTTATCTTTCTTATTTCCCAATAAGATCCTGTCTTCTGCAATTAAGGTTTTCCAGATATCATACGCTTCCTGGTCGAAAGGCACGTTTTCTTCTTTACTGCCTTCAAAAACGGTAACATACAAGATGTCTTTATCGATTTTGTAAACTTCTGTCAGTAATTCCCAAGCCCAGTTAATCGCTTCTTTTTTAAAGTAATCTCCAAAACTCCAGTTCCCTAACATCTCAAACATGGTGTGGTGGTATGTATCGATACCCACCTCTTCCAGGTCATTGTGCTTGCCGGATACACGCAGACATTTTTGCGTATCGGCTATACGGGCGCTTTTTGGTGTTCCGTTTCCAAGAAAAAACTCTTTAAACTGAGCCATTCCGGAATTGTTAAACATCAAAGTAGGATCGTCTTTTAAAACGATAGGAGCCGAAGGCACAATCAAGTGTCCTTTGCTTTGAAAAAAGTCGAGAAACTGTTTTCTGACGTCTTGTGATTTCATATACTGCATTTATTATTGATGCGAATTGCTTTTCGCCCGTATTTTATTAATTTATTTACAACCGTTAAATAAGGCTTTTCCATGCCGGGCATCCTCGTTATCATGAACTTACACTTAACATACCCTACCCTAACTACCAATAAATAAGCTAAATGTTTCCCTACAAAAAAACAATTTAATGAAACATTTATTAAATTTGTTCGTCTAACCTTACAAAAGGTTGCCATTTAACTTTTTATAAGGTGCAAAAATAGCATATTTTAGAAAATGTCGAAGGTAAAATATTATTACGATTCTGAAAAATTAGCCTATCAGAAAATAAAACCTAAAAAAGGACGTCGTTTAGGGTATGCAGGACTGTTTATTGTTTCCGCTGCTTTATTCGGTTTTTTGTGTTTTATTGTCCTGATCAATACGCCGTTTTTTGAAACACCAAAGGACAAGTTACAGGCAAGGGAAATAGAAAATTTAAAGATTAATTATTCCATTCTAAATAAAAAAATGGACCAGCTGGACGAGGTTTTAAGTGATCTGGAAGAACGTGACAACAATTTGTATCGTGTTTATTTTAACAGCTCGCCGATACCCGACGAACAACGCAGAGCCGGTTTTGGCGGAATTAACCGCTATAAGGCACTGGAAGGTTTTAACAATTCGGAACTGGTCCTGAATACGACCAAACGGGTAGATGTTATTACCAAACAATTGGTAATTCAGTCCCGTTCACTGGATGAAATATTAAAACTGGCCAAAGACAAGGAAAAGTTATTATCGGCTATTCCTGCCATACAGCCGGTTAAAAATGAAGATTTAAAGCATATGGCTTCCGGTTTCGGATACCGAAGCGACCCGTTTACAAAAGTGCGTAAGTTTCACGCCGGAATGGATTTTTCCGCTAAAACCGGCACGCCTATTTTTGCTACCGGTGACGGCGTGGTAAAAAGAGCAGACAATTCGTTATCCGGTTACGGAAATCATATTGAAGTAACCCACGGCTATGGCTATGAAACACTGTATGCCCATTTAAGCAAATACAATGTACGGCCGGGGCAGCGCGTTAAAAGAGGGGATATTATAGGCTATGTGGGTAGTACCGGACGTTCGGAAGCTCCCCATTTACACTATGAGGTTCACAAAAACGGTGAAGTGGTCAATCCGTTAAATTTCTATTACGGTTCGATATCTGCCAAAGAATATGTTTTAATTTCACAATTAGCTAATCAAGAAAATCAATCGCTCGACTAATGCATTTAGACTTACCTGAAAAAAGATATTACAGTATAGGCGAACTTGCCAAGGCATTTGATGTGAATGCGTCGCTAATTCGTTTTTGGGATAAAGAATTCGATATTCTGAAACCCAAAAAGAACGCTAAAGGCAACCGGATGTTTACCCCGGAAGACGTTAAAAACCTGCAATTAATTTACCATCTGGTTAAAGAAAGAGGGTTTACACTGGAAGGCGCTAAAATCCATTTAAAGGAAGGGCAGAAAAAAACACTCGATAAATTCGAAATCATTCGTAAATTAGAAGCAATCAAAGTGCAGCTCGGTAATATGAAAAATGAGTTGTAGTTGGGGGAAGGTAATAAGCAAGGGGCAATGAGTAAAAGGCAAGAGGCAATGGGCAAAGGGTAATGGGCAAAGGGTAATGGGCAAATGAGGTAGTGACTTCATCTGCCGGAACAAATAAAAAATAATCACTTAAAACAATAAAAAACTTTAAACTTAGAGAAATATGAAAAAATGGTTAATTCCCGTAGGTATAATTGTTGTAATCATCGTTATTCTATACAGCTGGGCAAAAGGTATCAATAACACTGCTGTAACTCTGGATGAGACTTCCAAAGAAGCATGGGGTAATGTACAGACTTCTTACCAAAGAAGAAACGACCTTATCGGCAACCTTGTTAACACAGTAAAAGGTGCTGCCGATTTCGAAAAAAGCACATTGGAAGCAGTGATCAAAGCACGTTCGGAAGCTACGAAAACAACCATTGATCCTTCCAACATTACACCGGAACAATTAGCAGAGTTCAACAAAGCGCAAAGCGGTGTTTCTTCGGCTTTATCCCGTTTACTGGTAACTGTAGAGCAGTATCCTGATTTAAAAGCAAACCAAAACTTCCTGAAATTACAGGACGAATTAGCCAGCACTGAAAATCAGATCCTAACGGCAAGAACCCGTTTTAACGAATCGGTTAAAGCGTATAACAGCCATATCAAAACATTCCCTAACAGCATTTTTGCCGGGATATTCGGCTTTAAGGAAAAAGCTTATTTCAATGCTGTTGAAGGTGCAGAGAAACCTGTTGAAGTAAAATTCTAACACATGTCTGTAACCGAAGATTTTCTAACCGCCGATGAGGAGAATGCCATTGTAAATGCCATTCAGCTTGCAGAATTAAACACTTCCGGCGAGATTAGGGTTCATATCGAAAATCATACTGAAAAACCTCCGCTCGAAAGGGCTCAGGAGGTTTTTTATACTTTAGGCATGGATCAGACAAAAGCCCGTAACGGTGTATTGTTTTATGTGGGAGTATCCGATCATACTTTTGCTATCATTGGGGATGAAGGCATTCACAATATGGTGGAAGAAGACTTTTGGAACTGCACCAAAGACATTGTAATTGAACATTTCAAAAACAAACGATACAAAGAAGGTCTTGTGGATGGTATCATAAGAGCCGGAGAACGTTTGAAAAAATATTTTCCTTTTGAAAGTGACGATACCAATGAATTATCGAACGAAATATCCAAAGGATAAATGACACATTTTATTTCAAAAATCATCAGAAACCTGTTGCTGCCGGTACTTTTTTTACTGCTGCAGCCGGTTGCTGCACAATTTAATATCCCGGAAAAACCGAGTTTACAAACGAGTGTTTACGATTATGCGAACATGCTGCGTCCGCAGGAAAAGCAAAGTCTGGAAGAAAAACTCGTTCGGTATTCGGATTCTACTTCCACACAAATCGTTGTGGTTACGATTGCTTCCCTGCAGGGAGAGGACATCGGTATCCTGACGCCAAAATGGGCACAGCAATGGGGCATCGGACAGGCGAAGGAAGACAATGGTGTTTTTATCCTGCTGGCTCAAAAGGAGCGCCGTATCTGGATTTCTCCGGGTTATGGCGTAGAAGACCGCTTAACAGCCGGTATAGTGGGTGAAATCACGCGTAATGTTATTATTCCGGAGTTTAAAGCCGGTAGTTATTACAACGGTTTAGACAAAGGAACAGATACCATCATTGAGGTACTGAAAGGAAAATATAAAGGTACCCGCAAACCGGATCAGTCGAACAGCGGTATCGGTGGTATTTTCTTTTTTATTTTCGTTGTCATCATCATCATTATCATTATTGCCCGTAGTAAAAACAATCGTGGCGGTGGTGGAAACGGCGGCTTTAACGGCGGACCAAGCATCCTGGACATGATTATCCTGAGCAGTATGGGTCGCGGCGGTGGCGGCGGTTTTGGAGGAGGAAGCTCCGGTGGCGGTTTTGGCGGCGGTGGATTCGGTGGCGGCTTCGGCGGTGGCGGATTTAGCGGCGGCGGTGCCGGCGGAAGTTGGTAAAATAATATTAAAATCGGGGCAATTGCCCCGATTTTGTTTTTATAACCTATCCGATTTTGTATAATCGCTTCAAAAGAGATTGTTCTGTGAGGCTGTAGCATTACCGCTTCCTGTCAGGCAATCCTACTTTTAACTTCTTGACGCCATTCACAACATAATATTTATACTCATTCCTGCCCTTAAATAATTGCTATATAGATTCCCATCGTTACTAATTCACTTTAGTCAATATTATATCGGTTGGAATTGTGAATGTACTCGGTTCATCTGCCCCCCGCATTCCCATAGGTAAAGTTACTTTCCATTTTGCTGTAAGTGGATTAGAATTCGCATTTATTGTAAATACAAGATTACCTTCTATCCCCATTTGATAATTAGGGTGTAATGGCCCAGCAACATCAAATATTGTTCCTGTCATCTTATAATTCTCCAATGCTTTTCCAGCAGCAATAATTGTTGGCCATGGTGTCGAAGAGCTACCTATATTAATTTGTGAGGTATATAAAACAGTTTCATTAGGTTGTCCGTAATTTTGAATCATTTTGTAATGGCCACTTAATTCATCATGAAACATTTTTTTTGTAGTACTTGTTGCCGGATATTCAACTTTCGTTTTCTTCCATAGCTGTAATACAAAAGTTTGATTACCATTTTGATAAATCCATGTACCTATAAATGGGGTAAAATAATTATTTACATCTTTATAATAATATGTGAATAAATTCCCTTCTTTATTATTAGGATTATAATATTGTTTTAACTCTACTATCTTCTCTTGCTGTGCATGACAAAATTGTAAAGCAAACAACAATACAAATAATTTTAATATCTTTTTCATAATATATTATTTTTTAATCTGTACATGGTTTATTTTTCACGACTCCTTTAGAATCAACCTCCAGTTTTTCTAAGGTTGTAAAATCTGCATTTATTTCAAATAATGATATTCCTAAATTTGCCTCTTTTATAAAATTCAAAAATGCTTTTTTATCGTCATTAGGATTACTATTTACTTTTATACTTCCTTCTTCAATTTCATAGTACTTATCTTTTATCATCTTCATTTTCATCAGTCTTTTTGTATCAACAACGGTTCCTACTGGTTGATCAAATGGATAATAATGAAATTCTTTTAGACAAGAGACACAATCTATAGTCATTGCATATCGCGTACCATCAGCTGTAAATACATAAAAAACAAATTCATTAGCATCAATATGATTATTTTGCACTAATCTACTAATTGTAGCAATATCATTCCAAGAAAAAACAGAATATGTGCCATTGCCATCGGGACCATAAGCATCATGAGTATGTGCCAGCATTTCATATTTATATGCCGGGTTTATATCAATATTAATAATTCCTGCAGTTCCTGATGGTATGTTTTGAATTGGATTTACAGAAGTCGCTGTAGCACTCTTATCTATAAAAATACCGTTTTCATGATTTTCCGAGGTAGTCCCTGCCAAGTTTATTAATTTCTGTTTTAATTCCGGAAATTTTGCCAATTGCTTATTGATTTTTTTACAATTAGAAAGTACTTCTTCTTCCTCTTCCAACACCGGCACCGTTGTAAAATCAGGACAACGCGGACAAGGATTTGAGGGCGTCAGTACATCATCATTTCCGGGTTCGCCATCACCGCCACCACCTCCGGTACCGCCCATACCGTCACCACCGGAGTATTGTCCGGCGCCGGCACCAAAACTGCCGCCTCCGGCTACCATATCGCAGGTCGTGGTGGTTACCTCAAACAAGTGGTTCGGGTTGTTACAATACTGAGTCGCCACATGCG
>NZ_DFUB01000020.1:0-2934 GCF_002379575.1 Flavobacterium sp. UBA4197 | reverse complement strand
ATGAGTTAACCAACCACCTGGGTAATGTATTAGTCGTTATTAACGACAAGAAAATACCGGAGTTTAACACCCTCGATACACCAGGCAGTGGTTTAAAAGCGTTTAATGCAGATGTTCTTACCTATTCTGATTATTACCCGTTTGGTATGGTTATCGATGCCAGACATCGCTCAAAAACTGATTATCGGTATGGTTTCCAGGGACAGGAAATGGATAATGAAATTAAAGGGGAAGGAAATTCGTTGAATTACACCTTTAGGATGCACGACCCACGAGTTGGAAGATTTTTTGCTAGAGACCCTTTGGCTCATAAATTCCCATACAATAGTCCATATGCTTTTAGCGAGAACAGAGTCATTGATGGTGTAGAGTTTGAAGGTTTAGAAGTGACACCATATGCAGAGAAAAAAGCTTACAAACCTGTTTTTACTGAAAATGCTGGTACAGTAATGGATAGAGCAGGAAATGCTGCTGAAAACATAATGAGTTTTTTAACTAATGTTACTGTTACACCCGCTTATAATGCATCTTCAAGTGTTATTAATGGGACTTATGATTTCTTTACTGGTAAATATAACAATGTAACTTTGCCAGGAATGCTTCAAGAAGCTGAATTTGGGGTAAAGGAATTTGTAAGAACAAATAAAAATTATTGGGATAAAAACTCTGGAAAACAAATCCTTAAGGATAATATTAATAGCTTATCCGTACTAGAGAATTATGAACTTGGAGCTGAACTTTTGATTGCACACAAAGTAAGTTCTTTTGCTGGTAAAGGTAGTTCGGGTGTTGCTGTTGCAGAAGATATTGTTGATTTAAGAAAATCCTTAGCTCGTAATTTTTATGAGAAATCAGGCTTCGATGGAACGAAGGCTTTAAGTCATATGGAAGGAATTGACTTTGGTAAAGCTGTCCAAACAAAAATATTAAAAAAAGGAACTGTAGTTCAGCAATGGGTAGGTGAACACGGTGTTGGTAATTATTTTACAACAATAACAAATAAAGCAGCACAAAATTTAGGAATAGGTTATGAAGGAAGAACTTTAAAACAATTTACTCTCACTGAGGATGTAAAAGTTTTGCAAAGTACCGCTGGTGATTATAAAGGTCATGCAGGTGGTGGGACACAATTTTTTAGTACTGAATTAAGAAACAAAATAACACCGACACCATAAAGAGAATCAAATGAAAGAACTTTTTCAAATTATAGAAGTAATAGATAATGCTTTATTAGAACTTGACATCCTATCTAATCAATACAAAATGTATCAAAAAGGAAAAGAACCTTATGATAGCACACACAGAATATTGATTTTATTAAGAAGCGAAATTAATATTAATCAAAAAAATATTAATAAAAGGGTATTAAGGGCAATCCATGATATGGGGATGTCATCGTATAAAGATTTTGAAAATACGAAATTAGAATGTTTAATTAATAGTATTATTTCTATTATATATAATCAGATTCCAATTTATAAAAGCTTAGAACCTCTTAGAGAAGATTTTGGTAAAGGCAATCCTATTTAGGTAGCATATTTGTAATGTTCCAAATTAAGACATGCTACCAAAAATCATTTAAACAAAAAATCCTAACCGTAAAAAAGTTAGGATTTTTTATTGAATATAAGTGCTTTATAGGGGGCGAAAAGGAGTTGTCGGACACGTAAACACAGCTATGTCACAAACCAGCCCCACCAGAAAAAACTGCACCCCACTCCCTCTCAATATGGTTTTTTTATAACGAAATCCACGATTCAGTCATTTTGAGTTATCCACCTCATGTACACAATTAGCCTAATTCTCCCCATCTTCCTTGATGATGTAAACAAATAGTGACCAAGTTTTGGCGGTCACATTATCTATTGTGTCACTTTGAGACACAAATATTTTAGCTCAAATAAAAAATATTTCAAAAAAAAGTCCCAAAAAGCTACACTTTGGAAAATTTCATAGTATTTATTGTAAATGATCCTTGATTAACCCTCTTGTATGGGATTCCTGTATCTGAAAATAACATGAGTAGTAACACATTTACAAAATGAAATATGAAAACATCAAAGAATTTATAATCACGACCAAAAGAAGTAAAAGCAAAATATATAGATTCTATCAGAAAAATGAAGACTTGTTCACAGAAACAAAAATGAAAAATGGAAAAAGAATATTTCCTATTGACCACGCAAGGTATTTTGACAGTGAAATTATGTTCGATGAAAACAAGCTATTACGTCAAGAAAACCAATCCATGAAAAATTTGATTGATTGCTGTTTAATAGATAAAGATAGTTTACAGTTCAGACTGTGGCAACTGGACTGGTCATTTTTTATAACGGTTGCCTACAAATTGGAGCGAGATAAAAAAAGTTGTTTTAAACAAATGCACGGCTTATATGAACACCTAGAAAATAAATATGGTGACGCTACTGCATTACGATTGTTTTTCACCAGTGAGCCATTCACCAACAGAAAGGGCTACCATAACCATTTAGTTCTGGACGTAGCTAACAAGAAACTCCGCCAAGAAATTCTAGCAGAAGTTCAGAACTACTTTAGTTATGACCGTGTTGACGTAGGCATCTATGACCTATACAAAGCGGGGATTTTCTACATGACCAAAGAAGGAACAATGACTGAAGACTGGGATATATTAGGCAATAACCTAAAAAATGACGGATTACAGTATGACAATAAATCTAACTAGCCAATATGAGGATAAAACTAACATTATCCCAATTGAGAAAAATTCTCAAAACGGAGCGTCTAAAATTCCCAATAACGTTTGAAGTTAAAAATTTTACGGATAAAGAACTTACAGAGTTTTCACAATTGTTACAACTAAAAGAACGAGTTTGACCGCTCGTTTTTTTTATGCCCCAAATTGGCTAAAAATATGAGCTAAAATACTGAAGACCGATGGCGATGGGCTTTATG
>NZ_DFUB01000002.1:0-38330 GCF_002379575.1 Flavobacterium sp. UBA4197 | reverse complement strand
AAGTAAGAGGTGAGAAGTGAGAACCGGTTATATAACCTATAAATCGTCCTTTAATAAAAGATATTGTCTATAATAACGCACATAAAAAAGCCGGATCAATCTAATGATCCGGCTTTTTATCCTTAAAAAGGATGGCTTAATGGTTCGGTTTTGCTGTAAATAAGTGTTTAGTTTGCTTTATTAAAGCAGCTGCATTTCGATAATAAAAGAATATATATTCCCGGATTCGGGTCTTTAAAGAAGCTAAAAAAGGCGGTTCTTGTTTTAAGAACCGCCTTTTTTTATTTATTCAAATGGTATAAAAGGAAACTGTATAGCGCTGATTTTTCTTCAATCCGGTCATCATAGTTAAAGTTTTTACCGGCATGACCAGCCTTTTTAAGTGTTTTAATATACACAGGATTCTTTTGAGCAGCTCTGTTTTGTAATAATGCAGCAAATTTATAAGATTGAAACGGCGGAACCCTGTCGTCATTTTCAGATGTAATGATCAGGGTTATAGGATAGTTTATATTTTCTTTAATATTATGATAAGGAGAATAGGCCATCATTGCTTTGTAATCATTCGAAACATTAGGATCTCCATATTCATCTAAATGGTATTTGCCAACAGTGTATTTGTTAAATTCATTCATGTCAAAAACGCCAACATTAGGTATGGCCACTTTAAATAATTCAGGTCTTTTGGTCATGGCAACACCTACCAATAAACCGCCTTGCGATCCGCCGGTTATGGCCAGTCTGTTTGGTGAAGTATATTTGTTATTAATCAGGTATTCGGCAGCATCAATAAAATCATTAAACGTATTTATCTTTTTCTGCCCTTTACCATCGGTATGCCATTTTAGCCCTTTTTCCCCGCCACCTCTGATTTCAGCATAGGCAAATACACCACCCTTTTCAAGAAAATACAGCAAACTGGTATCATAGGATGAAGGAGATATTGTTCCGAAACCACCATAGGCTTTTAATAAGGTCGGATTATTTCCGTCAAGCGGAATGCCTTTTTTAGCAACAATGGTAATGGGGATATCAACATTATCCCTGCTTTTATAGGTGGTTGTGATAATTTCAAAATGATTCAGGGGAAAAAGAGTCGGCTTAGGGCGGTTACTGGCGCTATAAAATGGCTCTTCAGTTCCTGTTTCTACATTTAGCTTTATATTCTGATACGGCTGGATATACGAGTATAAACCATAATATAGTTCCTTGGTTTTAGGGTTAAAATCAGTAACATCAATCTCCATACCTTTAGGTGCGTCTGTTTTTCGGATGAATTTCCCGGTATAATCATAGATGATAAAATAATTTTTCCCGGTGGTTTTGTATCTGCAAACGATGTAATCATTATAAAAATATGATTTAACCAGAAGGTTATTGAAAATTTGCGGTACAACAACCGTTTCTTCGTTTCTGTTCGCTATGGGGAATGAGCGGATCTCTCCCCAGTTATATTTTTTTGAAGAAAAATAAATTCTGTCATTTACAGAGGATAGCAGTTTAAAATCGGTTGAATCGTTTTCAATAAATTTTTTTGGCTGAAAAACATCATAATTTAATTCTGCATAATAATAGTTTTTTAAAGTTTCATCCTTACTTGTTTCGATAATAAACAGTTTGTCTTTTGACGTAAAAAAGTCAAAATCACTTTCCGATTTTGAACTGTCAAAAACCAGATCGTCATTTTCTTGCAGGGTTCCGATTTTGTGGTAAAAAAGCTGGTAGGTAGAATCTTTTGCAAATTGCTCCTTATTGCTGTTCTTTTTATAAAAAATACCATTATCCTTATTCCAGGAAACATTGGAGAATTTTACATTTTTTATGTCGTCCGTAAGGGCTGTCCTTTTATCCAAATCCACAAACCGGATTTCGTGCCGGTCACTGCCGTCAATATTTATTTTGTAGGCGAGAAGTTTAGAGCTTTTGGAAGGATAATAGTTTGTTATCGCAACATTTTTATCTTCGTAAATAGTATTTGGATTGACAAGTTCAACAGATTTTTCATTCAGATCTTTCCGGTAAAAAAGATAACCGGATTTATGGGCTTCTTTTCTGTAGAGCGAGAAAAAATATTTCCCTTTTCTCTCCGGGATTTTATATGTTGTTTTGGTGTCGTATTCTTTGATAACAGCAGCAATAGAATCGGTGTTATTTAGTGTTTTGAAATGATCGGACACAATTTTATTCTGAGCATCGACCCAGTTAGTCACTTCATCAGACCGCATTTTCTCAAGCCAGCTGTAATTGTCGGTAAAAGTAATGCCGTGTTTCGAAATTGTTGTTGGGATTTTTTTGGTTACCGGTTGTTGCTGTGAATAGGTAAGGCAAGTCATTAAAGAACAAAAAAGTAGCTGTAATTTTTCTTTCATTTCAAATCAGATATTGGACAAATATACTTAAAAGCTGATTTTTCTGTGTAGAAATAAATTCGGATCATAAATTGATGCAAATAGTGTTAGCAATGCAAAACGCTGCGATAAATAAACGAAAAGAATTAACTATTTTTGTTCGTCATTAGTCAAAGCAAATATTTTGGGTTTATATAAAAATCTTTTCAAACAAACTTTTATTTATGGAGTGGCTACCGTGCTGCCAAGAATGCTTAGCTTTTTATTGGTTAGGCTTCACACGGATTTAATGCCAAAGAGCGATTACGGGAATGTAACCATCGTTTTATCCTGGATGGTTTTCTTTAACGTTATCCTTTCCTATGGAATGGAAACCGCTTTTTTCCGGTTCTATAACAAAGAGGAAGATAAGAAAAGTGTGATCGAAACAACCACGATTTCATTATTCTGGACCTCCATGCTGTTCCTGGCTATGGCACTGTTATTTCGAAGTACGCTGGCCGAATGGGCCGATGTGGAAACACAATATGTAACCTACGCCGTATGGATATTGGTTCTGGATGCTCTGGTGGTAATACCGTTTTCGAAACTCCGGGCTTTTCAAAGGCCCATAAAATATGCCGTTATAAAAATCTGCAACGTTACGATTAACGTCGGATTAAATATCTTTTTCCTGGTATTCCTTCCCAAAATCGCAAAAGCAGACCCGGATGGATTCATAAGCAGTTTTTATGTTCACGACTACCAGGTGGGTTATATCTTTATTGCCAACCTGATTGCCAGTCTGGCAACGCTGTTAGTATTCCTTCCGGACTATTTCCGCCTAAAATGGCATTTCAATGTACCGTTATGGAAAAACATGATGAACTACGGACTGCCGATACTTTTTGCCGGTCTGGCGTTCGGAATCAATGAACATTTTGACAAGATCCTTTTAGGGAAATTGCTGCCGCAGAATATTGCGAAAGCAGAAGTAGGCGCTTATTCAGCCTGTTATAAACTGGGATTGTTTATGGTACTTTTCCGGACGGCTTATACGCTGGGAATCGAACCGTTCTTCTTTAATCATGCCGATAAAAAAGATGCACCGCAAACCTATGCCGTGGTTACCAAATATTTTGTGATTTTCGGATCAATGATCCTGTTGTGTGTAGTCGTTTTTGCCGATATCTTAAAAGTAATACTGGTACCGAACAGTACCTATTGGGAAGCCATGAAAGTTGTACCGCTCATCATTTTAGCAAACTTCTTCCTGGGGATCTATACCAGCCTTTCTGTTTGGTATAAATTAATTGACCGGACAAAAGTGGGTGCTTATATTTCCATTGTCGGAGCGGTGGTAACACTGGTCCTGAATTACCTGTTAATTCCGGTGTACAGCTACATGGGATCGGCCATTGCAACACTGGCAGCCTATGGCACGATGATGGCGATTTCGTATTTTATGGGAAACAAATATTATCCGATTCCTTACGATAAGAAAAGAATTATAGGATACTTATCGGTATCCACACTATTAGCAGGACTATCTTTTTATGTACCAAGTCTCCATAATTATATTTTTGGTGTACTGGCGATCTTAATTTTCGGATACTTTATTTATCGGAATGAAAAACAGACGATACTCCGAATGATAAAGAGATAAATTGCATATTTTTTTTTATTTTTAAACATCGTTTCAAATACAATCCTGTTTCAGGAAAATTACTATATAATGACAATAAAAATTATCAACAAATCAGCACACGCATTACCGGAATATGAAACTAATGCCTCTGCAGGAATGGACTTAAGAGCCAATATTGAAGCACCAGTCACGTTACAGCCTTTGGAAAGAGCCCTGGTAAAAACCGGACTTTTTATAGAATTACCCATAGGATTTGAAGCACAGGTGCGACCAAGAAGCGGACTGGCATTTAAAAAAGGGGTGACGGTTTTGAACAGCCCGGGTACAGTTGATGCCGATTACAGAGGAGAAATAGGAGTCATTTTAGTAAATTTATCAAACGAACCATTTGTTGTTGAAAACGGGGAGCGCATTGCACAGCTGGTAATTGCCAGACATGAAAGAGCAGAATGGCAGGAAGTGGTTGAACTTTCGGAAACAGCCCGTGGCGAAGGAGGTTTCGGAAGTACAGGAGTAAAATAGACTATAATTTAAAAAAAGCCGTTACTAATTATAAAGTAAAACGAATGTGCACTTTCAAGACACATTCATTGTTTAAACATTAATACAATCAATGAGAATAATTGTCCCAATGGCAGGACGCGGATCACGTCTTCGCCCACATACTTTAACCGTACCGAAACCGTTAATTCCAATTGCAGGAAAACCTATTGTTCACCGTCTTGTAGAAGATATTGCCGGAGTAATCAATCAGGAAATTGAAGAAATAGCATTTATCATTCACAAAGATTTTGGCGATAAAGTACCGGGCGAATTAATTGCTATTGCAGAAAAGTTAGGTGCAAAAGGAACAATATATTATCAGCACGAACCTTTGGGAACCGCTCACGCAATTATGTGTGCTAAAGAAAGTATGTCGGGACCGGTTGTAGTGGCTTATGCCGATACGCTTTTCAGAGCCGATTTTACATTAGACACGACAGCAGACAGCGTTATCTGGGTAAAACAGGTAGAAGATCCGAGCGCTTTTGGAGTGGTACAACTGGATGGCAACAACCAGATTGTAGACTTCGTTGAAAAGCCGAAGGAATTTGTTTCCGATTTGGCCATCATTGGTATCTACTACTTTAAAAGCGGGGAAACATTAAGATCCGAATTACAGTTCCTGTTAGATAACAATATTGTAAAAGGAGGCGAATACCAGCTTACCGACGGATTGGAAAACATGAAGCTGAAAGGAATGAAATTTGTTCCCGGTAAAGTGGAAGAGTGGATGGACTGCGGAAATAAAAATGTAACGGTTGAAACAAACTCCCGTATGCTGAATTTTTTACATCAGGATGGCGTACACCTGGTTTCCGAAAAAGTGAAATTAGAAAATGCAACAATCATCCCGCCTTGTTTTATTGGTGATGATGTTGTGTTATGCAATGCTACGGTAGGACCAAACGTTTCTTTGGGCAACGGAACACATGTTACGGACAGCATCATCAAAAACAGTCTGGTACAAACCCATGCACATATTAAAAACGCAGTCTTAGACAATGCCATGATTGGAAATCATGCGGCATTCGACGGGAAGTTTACTGCGATCAGTATAGGCGATTATTCCGTTTTAGAATAAAATGAATATAAAAAGACAGCTCATAGCGTTCACCTTATTAGGCTTTTTGGCTGTGCCGCTCCCTGTAGTGGCACAACAGGAGCCTGATGCTATTGCTTTGGAAAACGATGAATTTCAGAATAATTTCTATGAATCGTTAAAGCAAAAAGGAATTGAAAATTATGATAAGGCGATCGAATCGCTTTTTAAATGTCTGAAAAACCAGCCGGACAATCCGGTTATTCATCATGAATTAGGGAAAAATTACCTGTTCCAAAAAAACTATCCGGAAGCGGAAAAAGAATTTCAGAGAGCCATAACCTTAAATCCGAAAGAACGTTGGTATTGGAACGGATTGTATGATGTGTACTATGAAACAAAAGACTTTAACCGCTCCATACCGGTTGTTGAAAAATTAATTGAATTCGACAAAAAGTTCCAGGACGATCTGGTGTCGCTGTACATGTACACGCAGCAATTTGACAAAGCATTGGCACTCATTAACGAAATGGATGTGACTACAGGACTAACCCCGACGCTGGAAATGTACAAGCTGCAAATTTTAAGCGATTCGAAATTCAAAAAACCGGAAAAGGAAACATTAGAACAGGCGATTAAGAAAAATCCGAATGACGAAAACAATTATATCCAGCTGATCTATCTGTATTCGGAAAGTAACCAGGAAGAGAAGGCGCTGGAAGTGGCTAAAAAACTGGAAAAAGCAATCCCTACTTCCGATTGGGCGCAGGTGAGTCTTTTTAAATTCAACCTGAACAATAAAGAACCGCAGAAAGCTGCCGATGCAATGTTCCAGGTGCTGAAAAGCAAAAAAATCGATGCGAAGATCAAACACCGTGTGCTGAACGAATTCCTGATTTTTTCAAACAACACAAATTCGTATAAAAAAGAATTACAGCAGGCAGTCGATTATTTTACAGGGGATCCGAATGTGGATGTGCCTAAAGAAATCGGAATCTTTTTCCTTGAGAAAAAGAAAAACGAAGATGCCATTGTCTTCTTCGAGAAAAGTCTGGAAAACAAAAAGGATGATATCAGTACGATAGAATTGTTATTGCAGGCTTACTCAGAAAGGGAGCAGTATGATATAGTCAGTAAAAAAGCATTAAACTATCTGGATTTGTTTCCCACGCATGCAAAATTGTACTTTTTTGCAGGGATGGCGCAAAATCAGCTAAAAAATTATAAAAAAGCCATCGATTTATTACAGTCAGGAATGGATTTTGTAGTAGAAGATAGGGCTTTGGAGATCAATATGAACATTCAGCTTGGAGAAGCCTACCACGGTTTAGGCGATGAAAAGAAAAAAGAAGCATATTTTATCAAAGCCAATCAATTGCTAAAACAAAAAAAATAATGAAAAAAATAATAATCCTCTTCGGACTGGTACTTTTAGTTTCCTGTAAGTCAAAACAAATTGCAGTAGCAGAGCAGGGCGCTTCCGAAAAAATTGAAGCCTCAAAAATCATTCAGGGACATTACAGTAATAAGTTCAACTTTGAAACGGCAAATATCAGAACAAGCGTAAGCTATAAGGATGATAAAACATCCCTTTCGGTTAATGGCGATATCCGTATCAAAAAAGATGAGATTATTTTAGTCAGTGCCCGTATTCTTGGTTTTCCATTGGCGAAAGCCCTGATTACGCCAACGCGCGTGAGCTATTACAGTAAAGACGGCCGTTTTTTTGACGGCGATTATACCATGTTGAGCAGATGGCTGGGAACCGATCTGGATTTTAAGAAAGTACAGAATATCCTTTTAGGTCAGGCAATGGACGACCTGACGAAAACAAACTATAACGTTTCTATTGAAAACGAAAAATATAAGCTGAAAAGCAAAGCGAATGCCAATATCACCAAAGAATTTTTGTTTGAAGGGGCCAACTTTTTATTAAAGGACCAAGTCATTTCACAAAAAGATCCGATGCGCTCTCTGGAAGTCAGTTATCCGGCCTATAAAGCCTATGATAAGGCAACGCTGCCTTTAAACATGATTATTGAAGCTTTTCAGAAAGGAAATGTCAGAATCGAAGTCGATTATAATTCCATCAGCTTCGATGAAAAGTTAAGCTTTCCATACAATATTCCGGAAGGATACGAACAAATATTTATTGATTAATTTTGTCAAAAAAAAGAACAATGTACAAAAAGCTCTTTAGCCTATTTTTTATTTTCCTGTCAATTGCTTCCTGGTCGCAAACTGAAGACAAACAACGTCAGCTTGAAGAAAGAAAAGCACAGATTCAAAAAGAAATAAGAGAAGTACAGCAACTCCTTCAGTCTGAAAAGAAGAAGGAGAAATCAGTATTGGTGCAAATTTCCCAGCAAACAACAAAAATCAAACTGAGTGAAAAACTGATCAATACCACTCAAAAACAAACCCGATTGCTGACGGATGATATTTATCTGAAACAATTAGAGATAAACAAACTGGGAAGAGAGCTAACGGTTCTGAAAGAAGACTATGCCAAGATGATTGTAAAATCATATAAAAGCCGTTCGGAGCAAAGCCGTATTATGTTTGTACTTTCTTCCGAAAATTTCCTGCAGGCATACAAACGCGTTCAGTATATGAAGCAATATGCCAGCTTTAGAAAAATGCAGGGTGTTGAGATTAAAAACAAATCGCTTCAATTGCAGGATGCGACCACTGTTTTGGAATCGAAGAAAAAAGTAAAACAAAAACTTCTGGTAGAAAGTGAAAAAGAGAAGAAAGCACTGGAAGAAGACAAATCCGAACAGGAAAAATTAATGAAAGTTATCCAGAAGGATAAAAAGAAATTAGCCGGTGATATTAAGAAAAAACAAGAAGAGTCCAGAGCAATCGACAGACAGATTCAGCGTTTAATCCGTGAAGCCATTGCCGAAGCCAACAGAAAAGCAAGAGAAGCTGCTGCTGCTTTAGCCGCCAGAAATAAAGCGGCCGGTAAGAAAGTGGAAAAAGCAGAACCGGCAACAACTGCCGCCGCAGAATCCACAACAAAATTCTATCTGACTCCGGAAGGAAAAGCATTGGCAGATAATTTCAGAGCTAACAAAGGAAGATTGCCATGGCCGGTAGAAAAAGGATTTGTTTCCTTAGGTTTTGGCGACCAGCCGCACCCAATCCATAAAAGCCTGATTGTTCACAACAGTGGTGTGGAAATCAGTACAGAACCGGGAACCAATGCCAGAGCGGTATTTGGCGGGGAAGTATTACAGGTACAGGTTATTTCGGCAAACAACCGTGCCGTGTTTATTCAGCATGGTGATTATGTGACCGTTTACCTGAATTTAAGTAAAGTCTTTGTTGGAAAAGGCGATAAAGTATCGATTAAACAAAGTATCGGAGAGATACACACCAATTCCTCCGGAAGAGCAGTATTGAAATTCCTGATTTCACAAAATACAACTACGCTGAACCCGCAGAGCTGGTTAGCCAATATGTAATTACAATAAAAAAGCCACTAATAATTTAGTGGCTTTTTTATTTTCGGTGAAACCTTATTCCTGCATGAATAAAGCTTTTAATTCTGTTGCTTCGTGCGGTTTCATTTTGCCGGCAAGTACCAGGCTCAACTGCTTTCTTCTCAACGCTGCTTCAAAACGTTTTTTCTCTTCTTCCGTTTGCGGAACAATAGCCGGAACTTCCACCGGACGTCCGGTTTCGTCTACCGCTACAAAAGTATAAATAGCTTCGTTTGCTTTGTTTTTAATTCCGGATTCACGGTCTTCAATCCATACGTCAATAAAAATTTCCATAGACGTTTTAAACGTACGGGACACCTTCGATTCAACCGTTACAACACTTCCCAAAGGAATAGCACGGTTAAAAGCTACGTGATTAACAGAAGCCGTAACGCATACCCTTCTGGAATGTCTTCTGGCTGTGATACTGGCAGCACGATCCATACGCGCTAATAACTCACCACCAAAGAGATTGTTTAGCGGATTTGTCTCACCCGGTAAAACAAGGTCGGTTAATATAGTAATAGAATCTGAAGGGAATTTCTCTTGCATCTTTTTTTCTTGCAAAGATAGCAATAGAAGCATAAAAAAATCCCGAAAAATTCGGGATTTGATAATTTTAAAGCTCCTTGATAAGTACCCAGGCCTCTTTATTGTGATTTTTATGAATTTCTTTCAGTTTGGTTTGTGCTTCGGCATAAGAAGTGAAACTGCCGTATAAAACGGGATACAATCCAAAAGTGTTTCTTTCCAGACGAACCGGTTCAAAACCTAACGATTGCAGCTCCTTGAAAATGCGCTCTGCATTGGCTTCACTTCGAAAAGCACCGGCCATGATATGGTAAGGCTTAACCACTTTTGTTTTGGTTTCCTTAATGTTTAACGTTACAGGAGGTAAAGGGCTTTCAATAAAAAAAGTAGCCTGTTGGATTTTATCCTGTACTTTTTCCTGAACCGCTTTTGCCACTAAAACATTCTTGCTGGTGATCTGCTGGTCATAGTAAGATTTGTAAGCCGCTCCGCCAACACCCAGTGATACCACAAAAATAGCGGCATATTTAAGGAAGGAATAATCTCTTTTTCTTTCCGGTGTGAAAACAATCGGAGCTTTTTCTTCCAGTGCTTCAACCTGTGCTTTTAAAACTTCTCTTTTTACTGCGGGAGAAACTATTGAACTCAAACCGAAAGAATCGGCAAGATAGTTCACCGAAGTAATCGGTTCAAAAACCCAGTTCCATTCGGAATTCACAGAAATTTCACCAATATTCAGCAATTGTAAAGACTCTTTTCGCTGTAATTTTTCAATCCACAGGTTTACCTCATGCTGAACCGCGATTACGGCATCATCATAGGAAATTTTTTCCTGCAAAGCGATATGATTAGCAAGTAGTCCGTCATTATTCTTTAAATGCGGATTAAAAGACACTAACTTTTTAGGAGGATAGAACGTATTTGTACTTCCATTCAGTTGTGCCGATTGAATTGCGGTTAAAAATGCACCGAACCCAGGAACGGTAACGCATTGATAACGATATAACAAAGCCGAGATGTAGTTTTCTATCTTCATATCTACAAATTTAATTATTCAAGACCGAATCCCAAATTTTATCAACAAATGTTATTAACAATTCCGGTTATAGTTGTAAACACTTGAAATTGAATTTGTTACTGTTTTTAAGGGTTTGAACCTCTTTTAAAGTTTTACAGGAACCTTGTTTCCGGAACCGGAGAAAGGAGGATGCTTTTTAGTAGCGAATAAGTTGATAATTAGCAGGTAATCCTGTATCTTTTAGCTATTATTTAAACTATACGCCATGAACGAATCGGATTTATTTTACACATTAGCACTTTTAAAAGTTGAAGGAGTCGGGGATATACTCGCTAAAAAACTGTTGCAGCATTGCTGCACCGCCCGGGAAATATTTACTGCGAAAAAACAGGAGCTTCTGGCGATAGACGGAATCGGGGAAATCGTTTTCCGGAAATTGCAGGACAAAAAGATATTTGAACTGGCCGAAACGGAAATGAAGTTTATTGAAAAGAATGCCATCCGGGTGATGTATTATCAGGAAGAAACATATCCGCAGCGCCTGCAGCATTGCGTGGATGGTCCGGTATTGTTGTTTCAGTCCGGAAAGATCAACTGGCAGCAATCCAAAATTATCAGTATCGTCGGGACACGGCAAATTTCGGGTTACGGAGTGGAATGCTGCCGGAAACTGATTACAGACTTAGCACCATTATGCCCGGTTATTGTGAGCGGGTTTGCCTATGGCACGGATATCACGGCACAATTATCGGCCATTGAGAACAATCTCCAGACAGTGGCTGTTTTAGGCCATGGATTAAATCAGGTCTACCCGAAAGCACATCAGAAATATACAGCTTCAGTACTGGAAAACGGCGGTTTTGTCACGGAGTTCTGGAGTTCTTCAAATCCGGATCGGGAAAATTTTGTGAGAAGAAACCGCATTGTCGCCGGAATATCGGAAGCGACCATTGTAATTGAAAGTGCAGAAAAAGGCGGTTCTATGATTACGGCCATGATGGCAAACGATTATAACAGGGATGTTTTTGCAATTCCCGGACGAACAACAGACCGCTACAGCTCCGGATGCAACAGACTCATTAAAACACAGCGGGCAAATTTGCTGACATCGGCCGCCGATTTGATTTACCTGCTCAACTGGGAAGTAACCGCAAAACCCAAAACACCCGTACAAAAACAGCTTTTTGTAAATCTGGAACCGGACGAACAATTGGTATATGACTTTTTACAGCAAAACGGAAAGACACTTTTAGACAGTATTGCGCTGGAATGCGGTATACCGGTTTATAAACTTTCCGGAATGCTGATCACGATGGAATTAAAAGGTGCCGTACGGCCGTTACCCGGAAAACTGTTTGAAGCGATTTGAAATAAGGCTTAAAATAAAAAGAGAGGTGAATCACACCTCTCTTTTATATTATTCGTATCCTAATTTTTCACGGACTCTTTTCAAAACACCATCGGCAATAGTCCCGGCTTTTGCAGCGCCTTTTTTTAATAAAGCATCTACTTCCGGTAAATTGTTCATATAGTAATGGTAACGTTCTCTTTCGGTTTTGAATTTTTCTGTGATTAATTCAAATAAGGCCTGTTTGGCATGGCCATAGCCATAATTTCCACCTAAATAATTAGCGCGCATTGCTTCCGTTTGTTCCGGAGTAGCCAATAATTTATAGATAGCAAAAGCATTACAGGTATCCGGATTTTTAGGAGCCTCCAGCGGAGTGCTGTCCGTTTCAATACTCATAACCTGTTTGCGAAGTGTTTTATCGTCTAAAAAGATATTGATGAAATTATTGCGGGACTTGCTCATTTTTTCGCCATCAGTTCCCGGAATGATCATAATGTGTTCTTCAATTTTTGCTTCCGGCAATACAAACGTTTCTCCCATCTGGTGGTTAAAACGGGAGGCAACATCACGTGTAATTTCAAGATGCTGCAGCTGGTCTTTTCCAACCGGTACAAATTCGGCGTCATACAATAGAATGTCGGCAGCCATCAGCATCGGATAAGTAAACAACCCGGCATTCACATCGTCTAAACGATCGGCTTTATCCTTGAAAGAATGGGCCAGTGTTAAACGCTGAAAAGGGAAAAAACAGCTCAAATACCAGGATAGCTCCGTTGTTTGCGGAACATCGGACTGACGGTAGAACGTAATTTTAGTAATATCTAAACCACAGGCAAGCCAGGTTGCTGCAACACTATAGGTGTTATCACGTAACGTTTTACCATCTTTTATTTGTGTAGCCGAATGTAAATCGGCAATAAAAAGAAAAGATTCGTTCTCGGGCTTGTTGGCCATTTCGATAGCCGGTAAAATAGCACCGAGCAAGTTTCCTAAGTGTGGCGTTCCTGTACTTTGAACACCGGTTAAGATTTTTGCCATTGTTTAAAATTATTTTTTGCAAAGGTAACGGTTTTGGTAAAAAGTTTTGGACGAATTCTTACTTTTGATAACTTGAAGAAGAAGGAGCCGTTTGAAGCTGAATATAAATGCGTACAACAACTTAAAAGAATGAAAATTTTAAAAATCCTTTTTTGGACACTTTGGCGAATCTGGTTTTATGTTTTGGTCACTGTGCCGATCATCGTTTTATTTCCGCTTTTGTTCCTTTCCATTTTATCGGAAAAAACATATCCCCAGTTTTTTGTTCTGGCAAGACTGTGGGCTAAAATTATTTTCTACGGAATGGGCTTCTATTATAAGGTAGAAAGAGAAGAAGCACTGGAAAAAGGAAAAAGTTATATGCTGGTTGCCAATCATACTTCGATGATTGACATCATGCTGATGTTAATGCTGGTTAAAGACAATCCGTTTGTGTTTGTGGGTAAAAAAGAACTGGCAAAACTGCCGATATTCGGATTTTTCTACAAACGCACCTGTATTTTGGTAGACAGAAGCAGTTCCAAAAGCCGTTTTGAAGTTTTTAAACGGGCGCAAAAACGATTGGAGCAGGGACTTAGTATTTGTATTTTTCCTGAAGGAGGTGTTCCGGATAATGAAAGCATACTGCTGGATGAGTTTAAAGACGGTGCTTTCAGACTGGCTATCGAACATCAGATCCCGATTGTTCCAATGTCGTTTGGAGATGTAAAGGAGCGTTTCTCTTTTACGTTTTTTAGCGGAAGTCCGGGGAAAATGAGAATAAAAATTCACAAACCGGTTCCTACAGTCGGAAAAACACAGGACAATAAAAAGGAAGTGAAGGATGAAGTGAGAACCATAATCCTGAACCAATTACTGGAATTTGATAAAAACAAAAAAGCACTCTAACCCAAAAGAGTGCTTTTTCAACTTAACTAAAATTCAAGCTAACTAACTAAAAAGCTTAAAATCTATAACTAACTCCGGTGTACAAACCAAAAAGATAGGGTTTGAAATTTCCGGCGTCACTACTGAACATGTTCAGTTGATATTTAAAGGTAGGTTCAAAATTGGCTTCAAAAGATTTCAGGAAGCGGTATTTAACACCTACACCTATGTTGCTGCTAAGATGTACATCATTTAAATTGTTTGCCTCTCCAATAGTCGTGTTTAACTCAGAAGACACCAGATCAATTTTATTCTGATTTAAAAATAAGGTACTGAAACCACCGATTAATTCGATACCGAATCGATTGTCGATCAGTTTGTATGATAATTCCATCGGAACTTCGATATAACCCATTTTCTGGTTTAACGTTCCGGAATTCATTTTTTCTACAATTCCGCCGTTTGGATCTGTTGTCAGACCACCGTTTTTATTTTGTATCTGGATATTAGCGCCGCTGTTATTGCGGGATACATTTTGTAATCCGTTTGCATTCGCGTTTTCATAATACACAATATTATTCGTGTTGTATTCAAATGCCAGGCGGTTAATACCAGTGCGCAAGGTCAGCTTGTCGTTCAGTTCATAACGAAGTCCAAGGCCGTAACTCATGGTGTTTTCATAATCTTTGGTATTCGATGCAAACTGGTTGTCTATAGGAGAACCGTTTGATGTGGAACGAAAGAATATTGGTGTAACCGTAGAGCTGATTGCCCATTTGGATTTTTTAACTTCTTTTTCTTTAATTTTTTTAGTTTCAGCCAGCAATTTCTCCTTTTGAACCTTGTCTAAAATATTTTCGGTTTCAGCAGCGGTTTCTGTCTGGGTACTATCCTTTTCAGGGATAATGATATAGTTGGCAATATTGTTTTTCTTATGAAAATTAAAAGGTCTTGTTTTGCCGGAATTTTTGGAACTGCCGTCGTTGTCATTCTCTTTATCGGTCAGACGCTTGTCAAAATCCGTTGCATAAAAGCCATTCTTGTTGTTCCCGGCAATATAATTCCCGGATTGTTTTTTAGTGCGGTTTTTTCGGTTGGCAATAACGCGGTTACTGCTTCCTTTTTTCGCAGAATAATTATTGTTCTCTGTATGGGAACGGTTTACGATTGTATTCGTATTGTTTTTATTTACAATGCTGTTTTTTGCAGCATTTTCTTCAACTAAAGCCTCTTCTGCTGTTGTGTTGATTTGATGATCGCGGTCAATCAGGCTGTTTTGTTTATTTCCGGTTTCGGAACCGTTAGCATTCTTATTGCTTTCGTCCGAATTAACCACAGGGCTGTTTTGCGGCTTGCCGGGATTAGACAGGAAATAGGTTGCCGTTAAAAAACCTAAAAGGAAAACAGCAGCAATTCCTGAAAGTCTCAGCCAGAAAGGAGCAATAAACTTTCGTTTTTTCTTTTCCCCGTCCAGTTCGGCCTGAATATTTCCCCACATGTTTTTAGGAGGAACTGCTTCAAAGTCCTTAAACTTTTCCTGGAAAAGGCGATCTATGTTTTTTCTTTCACTCATTGTGTTGAGGATACTTTTCTGTTGTGTTGTTGTATTTCAATTTTTTCTTTTAAAATCATCCGGGCTCTTGCCAGATTTGATTTTGATGTTCCTATTGTAATGTTCAGCATTTCGGCGATTTCCTTATGCGAATAATCATCCATTACATACAGGTTGAACACCAGTCGGTACCGATCCGGTAATTCCTGGATAATGCTGATGAGATAATCGAGGGATACATCTTCATCGTCAAAATCCACCGTTGGATTGTTGTCAATAATATTGTCATTCACTAATTCATAAACACCCTGATTGCGGTATTTCTGAAGAATATTATTAATCATCAATCGTTTCGCCCAACCTTCAAAAGAACCTCTAAATTGATATTGTTCAATTTTTTTAAACAGTAAAATAAAACCATCCTGTAAGTTGTCTTCTGCTTCGGCATAATTACGAGAATACTTCAAACAGACGGCAAAAAGCTTTGGAGATAATAGCTTGTAGAGCTGCTCCTGTGCTTTGCGGTCGTTGTTTTTACAATCGTATATGATTTGCTCGACACTCAAACGAATTATTTTTTATTCTTGTACATCTATCTCCCGGACTAAAAATTGATCTTCACCCTGGGCATTTTTTCCTTGCCAAAATCGTAAAACATGCGCTCCGGAAGTTTTGATAAATAATGGATAACTAACTTCAAACGGATTCTCATTTACAGCTTCGCAATTACTAAGGTGCTGGTATAGGGCATCTATCGCCATAGTAATTGTGTTGCCGTTTTTTTCATAATAAATACCATTAAATGAATGGCAGTTAGTAGGTCGTTTATACTTTAGATATATTACTGTTTGCACACCTGCTTTAAACGTGTCCGGTAACTGTACATCCTGTATAGGCAATAACTCAAAAGAGGTGTTTTCTATATCAGAATCGGAAGAACACGCATTCAAAAATGTAATAAAAAAAAACAGGGCAAATATTTTTTTCATTTCAGATTACTTTCGGTCGTTTTATAGTTAGATATACGAAAATAAAAAAGGTTGCGTCATAAAATAAAAAAACCCGAAAATTTTCGGGTTTTTTTATTTTATGATTCTTTTTGTTTGATCAGTTCTTTAATTTTTGCCTCTAATTCATCCATTAATTCCGGATTGTCTTTAATTAATGATTTAACGGCATCACGTCCCTGTCCTAATTTGGTATCGCCATAGCTAAACCAGGAACCGCTTTTTTTGATGATTTCAAAGTCTACGGCTAAATCCAGGATTTCACCCACTTTGGAAACACCTTCACCATACATAATGTCAAACTCGGCAGTACGGAAAGGCGGTGCTACTTTATTTTTAACAACCTTCACTTTTGTTCTGTTTCCGATAACGTTCTCACCGTCTTTAATTTGTGACGATTTACGGATGTCCAGACGAACGGAAGCATAGAACTTCAGAGCGTTACCACCGGTAGTTGTTTCCGGGTTACCAAACATAACCCCAATTTTTTCACGCAGCTGGTTGATGAAGAAAACGGTACAGTTGGTTTTGCTGATTGTAGCTGTTAATTTACGCAAAGCCTGTGACATTAAACGGGCATGTAATCCCATTTTGGAATCACCCATTTCTCCTTCAATCTCGCTTTTCGGCGTTAAAGCAGCAACAGAGTCAATAACTACAATATCAATAGCTCCGGAACGGATAAGGTTTTCGGCAATTTCCAAAGCCTGTTCCCCGTTATCCGGTTGTGAAATAATAAGATTGTCAATATCAATACCCAGTTTTTGAGCATAAAAACGATCAAAAGCATGCTCCGCATCAATAAAAGCAGCGATTCCGCCCGCTTTTTGAGCTTCTGCAATTGCATGCAGGGTTAAAGTGGTCTTACCAGACGATTCCGGTCCGTAAATTTCTATGATTCTGCCACGAGGATATCCGTTTACACCCAAAGCCAAGTCAACACCTAAAGATCCGGAAGGAATGGCTTCCACTTCTTCTACTGCGCTGTCTCCAAGTTTCATTACGGTTCCTTTTCCGTAGGTTTTATCTAATTTGTCCAGCGTTAATTGTAACGCCTTTAATTTCGCTTCTTTGTCTGCACTCATCTTTCTTTGTCTTAAAATTTGGCTCTTATTTTCTGTAAAAATAGCGCTTTTTTTTAAGTTTCAAATAACATCTTATCAACACTTGGAAATACTAATGGCAACACGGTGTTTTTCCTAATAAAACCGTGATACTGAAAACAAAACAGCATAAAAATATTGCAGCAGCCTGTTTTTGAATAGCAAATGATTTTTTATATCTTTGCACCCGAATTCTTCCATTTAGAGTTCCTAACATATTGCTCACTTAAACGTTTATAGCATGCAACTGTATAACACCTTAAGCGCAGAAGAAAGAGCCCAGCTGATTGATGAAGCGGGCAAGCAAAGACTTACTTTGTCTTTCTATGCGTATGCCAACATTGAAGATCCCAAAAAATTCAGAGACGATTTATTCTTAGCGTGGAACCCGTTAGAGGTTTTAGGCCGTATTTATGTAGCCCACGAAGGAATCAACGCACAATTGTCTGTTCCGGCAGATTTTTTCTACGCATTTAAAGACACTATCGAAGCCTATGACTTTATGAAAGGCATTCGTTTGAATGTTGCCGTAGAACACGATGATCACTCCTTTTTGAAGCTGACCGTTAAAGTGCGTCATAAAATTGTAGCCGATGGTTTGGACGATAATACCTTTGATGTTACCAATAAGGGAATTCACTTAAAAGCAAAAGAGTTTAATGATTTACTGGAAGATCCGAATACCATCGTGGTAGATTTCAGAAATCACTATGAAAGTGAAATCGGGCATTTTAAAGGAGCCGTTACACCCGATGTGGATACGTTTAGAGAATCACTACCTGTTATAGAGGAGCAGCTGTCGCAATATAAAGAAGAAAAAAACCTGTTGATGTATTGTACCGGAGGTATCCGTTGCGAAAAAGCAAGTGCCTTTTTCCGTCACAAAGGATTTAAAAACGTGTACCAGCTGGAAGGCGGGATTATCGAATATACCCGTCAGGTAAAAGCCGAAGGACTGGAAAGCAAATTCATTGGTAAAAACTTTGTTTTTGACCACCGTTTGGGAGAAAGAATCACCGACGATATCGTTTCACAATGTCACCAATGCGGTAAGCCTTGTGACAATCATACAAATTGCGCAAACGAAGGCTGTCATTTATTGTTTATTCAATGTGACGAATGTAAAAGCGCAATGGAAAACTGCTGTTCTTCCGAATGTCAGGAAATTATACACATGACTTTAGCGGAGCAGGTAAAATTGCGCCGCGGGGTTAAAAACGGCAACAAAATATTTAAAAAAGGAAAATCGGAAGCACTGAAATTTAAAAATTCAGGACTTTTATCCGATCAGCCGTTAGCGGTTGCCGAAAAACCAAAAACCATCCGGCAACGAATAGCGGTTAAAAAAGTACTTATCGGTAAAGGAGAACATTATTATCCGAAAGCACAGGTAGGGCAGTTTCTGCTTGAAAACGATGTGCTGAAAGTAGGGGATAAGATTATCATTTCCGGACCAACAACCGGAGAACAAAAGATCACCGTAACCGAAATGATGGTAAACGGAACAGCGTCCGATACGGCAGCAAAAGGAGATAAAGTAACGTTTAACCTGCCGTTCCGAATCCGCTTGTCTGATAAGTTGTTTAAAATCATAAACTAAGTAGTATGACAACATCTGGAAAGATTGAACTCATGGCTCCCGCCGGGAACTTTGAGTCGCTTCAGGCTGCTTTGGATAATGGTGCTGATTCGGTTTATTTCGGTGTAGAGCAATTGAACATGAGAGCCCGGGCTTCCATTAACTTTACAATGGACGACCTGCCTGAAATAGCAAAACGCTGTGAAGAAAAAAAAGTAAGAACCTATCTTACCCTGAATACAATTATTTACGATCATGACCTGTCGGTTATGAAAACCTTGCTAACCAAAGCAAAAGCGGCCAATATAACCGCGGTAATTGCCTCCGATCAGGCCGTGATTGCTTCCGCCAGAGCATTGGGAATAGAAGTGCACATCTCGACACAATTAAATGTGACCAATATTGAAACGGTAAAATTTTACAGCCTTTTTGCCGATACAATGGTTTTGTCAAGAGAACTGAGCCTGCGCCAGGTTAAAAAAATTACCGATCAAATCGTAAAAGAAGAGATAAAAGGACCTTCCGGGAATCTTGTTGAAATCGAGATATTCGGGCATGGTGCTTTGTGTATGGCTGTGTCCGGGAAATGCTACCTGAGCCTGCATTCGCACAACTCCTCGGCAAACAGAGGTGCCTGTAAGCAAAACTGCCGGAAAAAATATACGGTTATCGACCAGGAATCGGGATTTGAAATTGAAATCGATAACGAATACATGATGTCTCCAAAAGATTTGTGTACGATTGATTTCCTGGATCAGGTAATTGATTCCGGAATTCAGGTATTGAAAATTGAAGGAAGAGGCAGAGCGCCCGAATATGTGGCAACGGTAATCAAAACGTACCGCGAAGCGATAGATGCTTATTACGACCAGTCGTATTCGAAAGAAAAGGTTTCGGAATGGATGGAGGCGCTGAATACCGTTTACAACAGAGGCTTCTGGTCCGGCTATTATTTGGGACAAAAATTAGGAGAATGGAGTGATAATCCGGGATCCAATGCCACACAGAAAAAAGTATATATTGGTAAAGGAACGCGTTTTTATCAGAAAGCCGGCATCGGAGAATTCAAAATAGAAGCATACGATATTAAAAAAGGAGATACGATATTGATAACGGGACCAACAACAGGAGCGCAGGAAATGACCATTGAAGAAATGTTTGTCAATGAAGCTGCTTCCGAAAAAGCCACCCGCGGCGATAATTGCACGATTAAATTGCCATTCCGCATCCGTTTATCAGACAAACTTTATAAAATTGTTGAAGCATAATGGTTGTTGTAACCTTACAGCGAAATAAATGCATCGGTTGTAATTACTGTGTGGAAATGGCTCCGGCACAATTTCAGATGTCTAAAAAAGACGGGAAAACTGTGCTGTTAAAGGCGGTCGACTCCAAAGGGTTCCATACCTTAAAATCGACAGACCATACCATAGCCGAGCATTGTGAACTGGCAGCAAAAGCCTGTCCGGTAAATATAATTTCGATAAAAGAAATCTGATTATACCGATTTAACATACTTAAAAAAAGCCTGTTGCGTTGTAATAAATGTAACAGGCTTTTAATTTTTTCACAATTTAAAAGTCAGGCACTTTTGACATTGTGAGATTGATTCTAAAAAATAGTATCTTTACACACAAAACATTTTACGAACAAGTAGTGACTGGGTCACGATCTATATATATTCAAACATATGGCATGTACAAACTGTTCCACCGGGAGTAAAGACGGAACTCCTAGGGGATGTAAAAATAATGGGACCTGCGGTACGGACAGTTGTAATAAACTGACTGTTTTTGACTGGCTGTCCAACATGAGCCTACCCGGAGGGCAGGAACCGTTCAACTGTGTTGAGGTTCGATTTAAAAACGGGAGAAAAGAATTTTACCGAAATGCGGAAAAACTAACGTTAAGCATTGGCGATATCGTTGCTACAGACGCTTCACCGGGACACGATGTCGGAATTGTAACCTTAACCGGGGAACTGGTTAAGATACAAATGAAGAAAAAAGGAGTTAATCCGGATGGTGAAGTAGGTAAAATTTACAGAAAAGCAACACAAAAAGATATTGATATCTGGATCGAGGCCCGGGATAAGGAAGAACCGATGAAGGTTCGTGCCCGTGAAATTGCTATTGAACTGAAACTGGAAATGAAAATTTCCGATATTGAATTTCAGGGAGACGGCTCGAAAGCGACCTTTTATTATACGGCAAATGACCGTGTTGACTTCAGGCAGCTGATCAAAGACTTTGCAAAAGAATTCAGTACCCGTATTGAAATGAAACAGGTTGGTTTCCGCCAGGAAGCAGCGCGTTTGGGCGGTGTCGGATCCTGCGGAAGGGAATTGTGCTGTTCTACCTGGTTAACCGATTTCAGAAGTGTAAATACTTCGGCAGCGCGTTACCAGCAGTTGTCACTGAATCCGCAGAAACTGGCAGGACAGTGCGGAAAACTGAAATGCTGTCTGAACTATGAGCTGGATACCTATCTGGACGCCTTAAAAGACTTTCCGGAAATGGAAACCAGGCTTTATGCCGATAAAGGAGAAGCCATCTGCCAGAAACTGGATATCTTCAAAGGACTGATGTGGTTTGCTTATACGAATGATTTCGCGCATTGGCATGTTTTAAAAATAGAACAGGTAAAAGAAATTATAGCGATAAACAAACAAAAGAAAAAGGTGGCGGCAATTGAAGATTTTGCCATCGAAATCGCTCAGGAAGAAGTAGAGAAAAACTTCCAGAATGTGGTAGGACAAGACAGCTTAACCCGTTTTGACCAGCCTAAGAAAAAGAAAAGACCAGCTAAAAAACGTAAACCAAATAATTCTTCGAACGATAAAAATGCTCCAAAAAAATAATTTTTTAATTATAGGAATAGCACTTTCATTAGTACTTTTTTCTTGTGATAAGAAAAGGGTTTTTGATGAATATCAGGAAATAGACGGTTCATGGCATAAGAACCAGAAAGTGACTTTTTCTTTTGAACAGAACGATACCATTACGGATTATAATATGTTTGTTAACATAAGAAATAACAACAGTTATCCGTTTAATAACTTATTCCTGATTGTGTCCATGTTGCAGCCTGATGGCGTTACTAAAGTGGATACCCTGGAATACCTGATGGCAAAAGAAGACGGATCCCTTTTGGGCGACGGATTTTCGGATGTAAAGGAAAGCAAACTCTGGTATAAGGAAAAAGCGAAATTTCCTAAAATCGGGAAATACACCATTGATATCCAGCAGGCTGTCCGCGAAACGGGGAAAGTTAGCGGTATGGAGCAATTAGGCGGTATTTCGGAAGTTGGATTTAGAATTGAAAAAGCAGAATAAGTACTATAAAAATGGCACAAAACAATAAAAATCAAAAAGAAGACTTTTCACCTTATGTAAAGAAGTTCTGGAAATTCTTTTTATATGCATTCGGAGGGATTATCCTATTTTTCCTTTTTGCTTCCTGGGGTTTATTCGGGGCAATGCCGTCATTTGACGAGCTGGAAAATCCAAACTCCAATGTGGCAACAGAAATTATTTCATCCGATGGGGAAACCATTGGTAAATTTTACCTTGAAAACAGAACACCTATCAAATATGCCGATTTACCGGACCATTTGGTAAAAGCTTTAATTGCAACGGAAGACGAACGTTTTTACGAACATTCCGGAATTGATTCCAGAGGAACGCTTCGTGCCGTTTTAAGTCTGGGGAGTAACGGTGGAGCGAGTACGCTTACCCAACAGCTGGCAAAATTATTATTCCACGGAGAAGGATCGAAATTCCTTCCTTTCCGTATTGTTCAGAAAGCCAAAGAATGGATCATTGCCACCAAACTGGAACGCCAGTATACCAAACAGGAAATCATTGCGATGTACCTGAACAAGGCCGATTTCGTAAATACGGCAGTAGGAATACGTTCGGCAGCAAAAGTATATTTTGGAAAAGAACCGAAAGACCTTACTGTTGATGAAGCAGCAATGTTTGTAGGAATGCTTAAAAATCCATCGCTTTTTAATCCGATTAAACGATTGGAAAAAGTGACGAACAGAAGAAATGTGGTGTTGAGTCAGATGGAAAAAAATGACTTCCTGACAAAAGAGAAAAAGGAATTCTACCAAAAACAACCAATCGTGTTGAAATTTACACCGGAAAGCCATGTGGAAGGAACCGCAACTTATTTTAGAGAGTACCTTCGTGATTTCATGAAAAAATGGGTAAAAGAAAATCCTAAAAAAGACGGTGGCGGAGAATATGATATTTACCGCGACGGATTAAAAATATATACAACTATCGATTCCCGTATGCAGGTATATGCAGAAGAAGCGGTAGACGAGCACTTGGCAAACTTACAGGAGGAATTCTTTATTCAGCAAAAGAAAAATGAAAATGCTCCTTTTGTCAATATTACACCGGTAGAAACAGAAAAAATCATTGAACGTTCAATGAAAAACTCGGAACGCTGGAGAATAATGACCGATAAAGGGATCGCCGAAAATCAGATTAAGAAATCCTTCGATATCAAAACGAAAATGTCTGTTTTTACCTGGAAAGGTGAAAAAGATACGATCATGACACCAAGAGATTCCATTATCTATTACAAACACTTTTTACAAACAGGTGTTATGGCTATGGAACCGCAAACAGGTTATGTTAAAGCCTGGGTTGGCGGAATCAACTACAAACATTTCCAGTACGATCACGTAGCTCAGGGTGCAAGACAGGTAGGTTCGACATTCAAACCGTTTGTTTATGCCACGGCAATCGAACAGTTAAAAATGTCGCCTTGTGATTCTATTTACGATTCACCGTTTACAATGCCAAAAGGAAGATATGGTATTGATGCCGACTGGACACCAAAAAACTCCAGTGGTAACTACAGAGGTCTGGTAACTTTAAAATCGGCTTTAGCGAATTCCATCAATACGGTTTCGGCTAAACTGATGGATAAAGTAGGGCCGCATGCCGTGGTGGACCTGACCAAGAAATTAGGAGTAAGCTCTAATATTCCGGAAAGACCGGCCATCGCATTAGGAGCTGTTGAAATTACCGTTAGTGATATGGTGGCAGCCTACAGTACGTTTGCCAACCAGGGAGTGTATATGAAACCACAGGTAATTACCAAAATTGAAGATAAAAACGGTGTGGTGCTTTACGAATCCATCCCGGAATCGAAAGATGTATTGAGTAAAGACGTTGCCTATACCATTATAAAATTACTGGAAGGGGTTACAGAATCCGGATCGGGAGCGCGTTTGCGTTATGGTTCCGGCGGACCTACTTACAAGCGTGTTACAGGACTTCCGTATGCCTTTAATAACCCTATAGCCGGTAAAACCGGAACCAGTCAGAACAATAGTGACGGATGGTTTATTGGTATGGTGCCCAATTTAGCGATGGGTGTCTGGGTAGGAAACGAAGACCGTTCGGCACACTTTAAAAGTACACAGATGGGACAGGGGGCAACAATGGCCTTACCGATCTGGGGATTATTCATGAAAAAATGTTATGCAGATGATAAGCTTAATGTTTCCCAGAAACCTTTTGAACGACCGGCAAATCTCTCTATTAAAGTAGATTGCTGGACACCGAAGAAAGTAGTAGACAGCACCGCTGTGGAAGAACCAACAACCGAAGAATTTGATTTCTAAATACAAAACGCCTTTTTATAAAGGCGTTTTTTTTATATTTTTACAAAAATAAACAACCATAATATGATTAATAAAAGAGTAAGTAATGTGAAGGAAGCATTACACGATATAAAAGACGGACAGACTATTATGCTGGGCGGTTTCGGACTTTGCGGTATTCCTGAAAACAGTATTGCAGCGCTTGTAAAAATGGATGTGAAAGAGCTTACCTGTATTTCCAACAATGCGGGAGTAGACGATTTTGGTCTGGGATTATTATTGCAAAAGCGCCAGATTAAAAAAATGATCTCTTCTTATGTAGGTGAAAATGCAGAATTCGAACGCCAGATGCTGAGCGGAGAATTGGAAGTAGAATTAACACCACAGGGAACATTAGCCGAAAAATGCCGTGCTGCACAGGCTGGAATACCGGCTTTCTTTACTCCGGCAGGTTATGGTACAGAAGTAGCAGAAGGAAAAGAAGTGCGTGAATTTAACGGAAAGATGCACATCATGGAAGAGGCCTACAAAGCAGATTTCGCGATTGTAAAAGCCTGGAAAGGTGACGAAGCCGGAAATTTGATTTTCAAAGGAACAGCAAGAAATTTTAATTCTTGTATGGCCGGAGCAGCAAAAATTACTATTGCTGAGGTCGAAGAACTGGTTCCGGCAGGAACTTTAGATCCGAATCAGATTCATATTCCCGGAATATTCGTAAAAAGAATTTTCCAGGGTGAACACTATGAAAAGAGAATTGAACAACGTACGGTAAGACAAAGAAATTAATCATGGCATTAGATAAAATAGGAATTGCAAAAAGAATTGCGCAGGAACTAAGAGACAGATATTTTGTGAATTTAGGAATTGGAATACCCACATTGGTAGCCAACTATATTCCGCAGGGAATCAGCGTGGAATTCCAGAGTGAGAACGGTGTATTGGGAATGGGTCCGTTTCCTTTTGAAGGAGAAGAGGATGCGGATATTATCAATGCCGGAAAACAAACGATCACCACTTTGGAAGGCGCTTCCTTTTTTGATTCGGCTACCAGTTTTGGAATGATCAGAGGACAGCATGTTGATTTAACGATTTTAGGGGCTATGGAAGTTTCTGAAAACGGCGATATTGCAAACTGGAAAATTCCTGGAAAAATGGTAAAAGGAATGGGAGGCGCTATGGATTTAGTAGCTTCTGCAGAAAATATCATTGTTGCGATGATGCACGTAAACAAAGCGGGCGAATCGAAAATATTAAAACAATGCACGCTGCCGTTAACCGGTGTGGGCTGCGTTAAAAAAGTAGTAACGGAACTGGCGGTTATGGAAATTACGCCAAACGGATTTAAACTTCTGGAAAGAGCGCCGGGTGTTACTGTTGAAGAAATTGTAAAAGCAACGGAAGCCAATCTGATTATTGAAGGAGATATTCCGGAAATGAAGATTGACTAAACAGATGATAAATAAAAAAAGCAGTTCGTGAGAGCTGCTTTTTTTATTTAACTCCCTTTCGGGATTGCTGCAATAAGCTTTTTGGTATAGTCTTTTTGCGGATCTGCATATAAAGTATCGGCATCAGCCATTTCTTCGATTTTTCCTTTGTTCATCACCAAAACCTGGTCGGACATATATTTAACAACTGCCAGATCGTGGGAAATAAAAATATAGGTAAAGCCAAAATTCTCTTTTAACTCGTTCAGTAAATTCAATACCTGTGCCTGTACCGAAATATCAAGTGCCGAAACCGATTCGTCACAAACGATTATTTTGGGCTGCAGAGCAATGGTACGCGCGATTCCGATACGCTGCCGTTGTCCGCCTGAAAATTCATGCGGGTAGCGGTTAAAATATTCTTCTCCCAGGCCAACCCGTTCCAGGATTTCGATTGTTTTTTGTTTGCGTTCGGTGTCATTTTCATACAAACCGTGTACCTGCATCGGTTCCATGATGGCTTTTCCAACCGGAATTCTCGGATTCAGGGAAGAATACGGATCCTGAAAAATAATCTGTATCTCTTTTCGAAGGGAGCGGATTTCGGAGGCGGTCAGGTTGGTAATATCTTTTCCTTTGTATAGAATACGTCCGGCTGTTGCTTTGTCCAGCTGTAATATTGTATTTCCCAAAGTCGATTTTCCACAGCCGCTTTCTCCTACCAGTCCGAGCGTTTCGCCTTCATATATGGCAAAACTGACATTGTTGACCGCTTTAAATGCGGTTTTTTTGCCAAATAAACCGGCCGTTGAAAAGTACTCTTTTTCAACGTTTTGCACTTCTAATAATGGCGTTTGTGCGTATAGTTTTTTATGATTTTCGGCTCGCTCTTCCGGAGTAATGATTGTATTGTCAATGGTGTTATCCAGGAAATTCTGAATTGTTGGCAAACGTTTTACGCGGACTTCCAGTGACGGACGGGAAGCGATTAATGCCTTGGTATAATTGTGCTGCGGATTTTTAAAAATCTGATGGGCGGCACCCTGTTCTACAATTTCGCCTTTGTACATCACCAAAACGCGGTTGGCAATTTCGGAAACCAAAGACAAATCATGGGAAATGAACAAAATGCTCATTTTGGTTTGCTGCTGTAATTCTTTCAGCAATAGAATAATTTCCTTCTGAACGGTAACATCCAGAGCGGTCGTGGGTTCATCGGCAATTAAGATCTTGGGTTTACAGGCAATAGCCATGGCTATCATGACCCGTTGTTTCTGTCCGCCCGAAATCTGATGCGGGTATTTGTCAAAAATAACTTCCGGATCGGGAAGTTTTACTTTTTCAAAAAGGGCAATGACTTCCTGTTTGATCTCTTTTTTCGAAAGTGAAGTGTGCTGCTGTAATATTTCGGCAACCTGATAACCGCACTTTAAAGAAGGATTTAACGAACTCATCGGTTCCTGGAAAATCATGGCAACATCATTTCCCCTGAATTTTTGCAGTTCTTTTGGCGTCAGGTCGGCGATATTTTTCCCTTCAAAAAGGATTGCGCCTTCCGAAATTTTCGAAATCGCTTTCGGAAGCAGGCCCATAATAGCCAGGGAGGTCACCGATTTACCGGATCCGGATTCGCCTACAATTCCCAGGATCTCATTTTCATGCAACTGAAAGGAACTGTTTTTAACGATAGGTGTCCAGTTTCCTTCTTTTTTGAAAGCAACTGTTACATGGTCTATTTGTAAAAGTGGGGTTTTCATTACTGCAAATGTAATTAAACGAAGATGATTTCTTCTTCAATTAGTAAATCTTCCCTTCGCAGGCGCAATAAAATCTGGGCTACGGCGATAACGTCTTTTTCGCAATACCGGATGATGCGGTCAATATCTTTTTCAACATAAAAAACATGGGCGACTTCACTTCCGTCAATATCGTCTTTAGGGGAGGGAATACCCAGTATGTTTGCCAGTAATTTTAAGGAAGTATAATGTTTGAAATCCCCGAATTTCCATAATTCCATAGTGTCCAGATGCGGAATTTCCCATGGTTTTTTGCCAAACAAATTCAGTTTTGGGGGAATGCTAAGCCCGTTGATAATCATTCGCCGGGCAATAAACGGAAAGTCAAACTCTTTGGCATTATGACCGCACAGGATGTGCTGCGGTTTGTTAAAATGGTTACTGAGCAGATTGCTGAAATCTTTCAGGATGGTTATTTCGTCTCCGAAAAAAGAGGTCACGCGAAAATGGCGTATGTCGCCCCGGAAAGTAAAATAACCGACAGAGATACAGATAATCTTTCCAAATTCGGCCCAGATACCGGCTCTGTCATAAAATTCTTCCGGCGTAAAATCGTCTTTGCGCTGGTATTGTGTTTTGGAACTGAACAGTTCCTGTTTGGTTTCGTCTAAGGCTTTGAAATTTTCTGCTTCCGGTACGGTTTCGATGTCCAGAAAAAGAATATTTTCGAAATGGATTTTTTCTAACATGGCTTGTATGGGGTAAATCGTTTTATTTTCTTTTTTCAAGCATTTTATAGGCTTCTCCTACATACACATAGAAATCATTACTATGCGGATCCGTTTCGGTCTGTAATCCTTTTAAATGCCCTAAACGGACAATGATCAGGTTGTCTTCCGGAACGACAATTACAAACTGGCCTAAATGACCGCGCATATAGTACATTTTTTTTCCAAGATAGGTATGCAGCCACCATCCGTAACCGTATTCCGGAGCATCGGTAAAACGCGGTGTAATGGATTTCGCTACAAAGGTACTGTCCAGTATTTGTTTTCCGTTCCATTTTCCGTGTTGTTTGTACAGTTTTCCGAAACGGGCAAAATCACGGGCATTGCTGGCAATACAGCAGAAGGCTTTTTCAATACCGTCCGGTTCGTGATCCAGTTGCCATAAGGCATCGTTTTCGGCACCCATTGGCTGCCAGAAATTTTTGGAAACATAATCGGAAAGGTATTCGCCGGTTGCTTTTTCAATAACCATGGCCAGTAATTCGGTAGCACCGCTCAGGTATACGAATTTTTTCCCCGGCTGTTCCGTTACTTTCAGTCCCAGGATTACTTTTTTCAAATCGCTGTCGAAATAGGCACGGGTCACAATCGAGAAAGGGCTGTAATAATGTTCGTCCCAGTTTAAGCCGGAGGCCATGGACGACAAATCGCCAACGGTGACGTCTTTGGCATATTTACCCTGCATTTCCGGAAAGAAATCGGATACTTTCTGGTCAAGGCTTTTTATTTTTCCATCCATAATGGCTTTTCCCAGGCTGGCCGAAACGATACTTTTAGCCATCGAAAAGGAATTGGATTTAGAATCTTTTCCGTAACCGTCGAAATAGCTTTCATGCCAGATACTGTCGTTTTTAATGATCAGGTAGGCTACCGTTTGCAGTTCCTTGTGTGTTTTGGCAAGTTCCGGAGTGGCCGGAACAGCATTATAGTCTTTGGCAATAGCCCAGGGCTGTGCGGTTCCTTTTTTTATTTCTCTGTTTGGAAAATCTTTATAATCCTCTAAAAAGGCAGTGGTATATCCTTTAAAATAAATGGTTCTGACGGCGCGTAATAAATAATCAACATCAAAAATATACATGATGATAATAATACTTGCCAGAACGACAGTAAACCAGATCAGGAATTTTTTAAGGAATTTCATAAGTACAGCATTAACGACGTGTCTTACGAATTTAAGGAAATTATTGATAGTTTTTGAAATTAGGCCGGGATATTAAAAAAGAGTTTGCTGCTTGATGGGATTTTCATGATCCAGCAGCCATTTTTTGCGCCACAAACCGCCGGCATAACCGGTTAAGGAACCGTCGGAGCCGATAACCCGGTGACAGGGAACGACTATCCACAACGGATTTTTTCCGTTAGCCGCCGCTACAGCACGGATGGCTTTTACATCGCCCAATATTTTGGACAGTTCCAGATAGGACATTGTTTTTCCGAACGGAATGTCCAGCAGCGCTTTCCATACTTTCTGCTGAAATTCGGTACCAGCCGGATTTAGCTTAAACGTAAATTCCGTTCTCTTTCCCTCGAAATATTCTTCCAGTTGTATTGCAGCTTCCTGAAGGTGTACCGGATATTGGTCTGGTGCTGAAATATTTCCGTCATTGCCGGCGGTTATTGCCGAAATGCCGTTTTCATCACCGTCAATTTTTGTGATTCCAAGGGGTGTTTTTATAAAAATAGTGTCCATCGGATAAAGATACTTTTTTGATTTGTTTCCTGCAATTCAAAATGTTAGCTAAAAAAAAGCCATCGAAAGATGGCTTTTTAAAATTTTATTTGGAATGGCTTAATATATAAGCTTCTAAAGCTTTTAATTCTTCTTCCGGCAGGTTTTTGGTAATGGCAAAATTTGCTTTCATTAACTGGTATTGTGTAGGATCTACAATCGGATCGCCTTTTTCTTTCAGGAATTCGACTATGCTGGCACCTTCTTCTTTGTATATCCGGGCAATTTCTTTAATGCTTGGCCCGATTATTTTCTGATCCGGTTTGTGGCAGGAATAACACATGCCTTTACCGTCAAAGATTTCCTGGCCTAATTCCAGTTGTAACTGGGCTTCCGTTTTTTTAGTTTCGGGATATAGGGAAGTTTTTTTTTCTTCTTTTTTATTGCAGGAAGCAAGCAGTGCAATACTGCTGATAATCAATACTACTTTTTTCATACGGTTACTGCATTAGTTTTGCCGCTTCTTTTGCAAAATAGGTGGAGATAATACTGGCTCCGGCTCTTTTAATACAATACAGTTGTTCCATCATGATCTTATCGTGGTCTAACCAGCCTTTTTCTGCAGCGGCTTTAACCATGGCATATTCTCCGGAAACCTGATATACTGCTACGGGAACGTGTACGGTGTCTTTTATTTCCCTAACGATATCCAGATAGGCAATACCCGGTTTTACCATGACAATATCTGCTCCTTCTTCTACATCGTCCAAGGCTTCTTTTATGGCTTCAATACGGTTGGCATAATCCATCTGGTAGGTTTTCTTATCGCCAAATCCCGGAGCACTGTCTAAGGCATCGCGGAAAGGTCCGTAAAAAGAGGAGGCATATTTAGCACTGTAGCTCATGATTCCGACATCGTGGAAACCGCTTTGTTCCAACGCTTTCCGGATGGCAAGGATTCTTCCGTCCATCATATCGCTGGGAGCAACAAAATCGGCTCCGGCTTCGGCATGGCTCACACTCATCCGGGTAAGGGCGTCTACCGTTGCGTCGTTGATGATTTGTCCGTTTTCAACGATTCCGTCATGTCCGTAAATAGAATACGGATCCAGAGCTACATCCGGCATTACAATCATTCCCGGTACAGCGTCTTTAATCGCTTTAATGGTTTGCTGCATCAGGCCGTCTTTGTTCCAGGCTTCTTTTCCGGTATTGTCCTTTAACGAATCGCTGACCTTTACATAGATATTGACCGCTTTGATTCCCAAATCCCATAATTCTTTTACTTCTTTTACCGTTTGGTCTAACGAACGACGGTATATGCCCGGCATGGAAGGAATTTCGATTTTTATGTCTTTTCCTTCTGCAACAAACATTGGAAACATGAAATCATTTGGACTTAGCGAAGTTTCTCGAACTAATGAGCGAATGGCATCATTTGTTCTCAGCCGTCTATTTCTGTGTAATGGAAACATAATAACTTGTTTTTAGTGTGTTGCAAATTTAGGTATTTAAAATGTCTTGGTAACAGGGATTATTTTCATTAAAATAAGTTTAACATATAGCCAAAAAAAAGAGCCTCAACGGAGGCTCTTTTTCTTGTTATGGTCTTGTGGGGTGCGTGGTAGGACACAGTAAGGAAAATATTCCGCTTCTGTCCGGATCCGTTATATCGTTACCTCCTTTTATCTTAGAACAATCTTTTTTTGAAAGTTCAATAATTGCTGTTTTTTTGAACGAAAGTAAATTGTTTTTTGTAGTTTTCATAATGTGTGGGTTTTTGTGGGTTTTTATTGATTACCCAAAACTAGGTCTAAATACCTGACAATCAAAGGGTAGTAAGCCGAAATTTATAAAAAAACACACCGTTTTTCGACTTTGTAATTTGTTATAAATCAATGCGTTAACCGGGTATTGCTGTTAATAAAAAAACATTATTTTTGTATTATAAAAACCTGTTAAAATATGTTGTTATCCTCAGTAAAAAGAATTCTTTTTTGTTTAATTGTATTGTCTTTTCAAACGATTTCAGCATCAGATTTAAAAAATCAGTTAAAAGATTCTATCCAGAAGTACATTTATAATAACCCGGCACTTGCTAAAAAATACATCCACAGCTACCTTTCTTTAAGTGAAAAAAGAAAAGAAGAGGAGGAGGCGATTATTGCCTACAATTATCTGGGATATGTCTGCATGACGCTATCAGAGACTGATAGCGCTTTTTATTTTTGTGATAAGGCAATTATAAAAGCCTATGGATTGAACAATCAGGGTCTGGTGTTGCGGGCAAAAATGAATAAGGCCAGTATGCTGTATCAGGCCTATAATTTTGAACAGTCTTTACTGCTTTATAATGAAGCATTGCAGTTAGCCAATAAATTAAAAGACAATTACAGCGTTCGAAGCATCAGTATCAGTATTGCGAATATTAAATATGAGATCGGGAAGCACAGTGAGGCGCTGGCTGTTTTTAAAAAATATCATGCTGAGGAGTTGTCCAAACCGGAATTGGCTTTGCTGGAACTAAAAATCGCAAAGACTTATTTAAAAATGAATTTACCGGATTCGTCTTTAATTTATATCGATAAAGGGCTTAACTATTGTAAAAAGTTCAATGATAAAGAGCTGGAAGCCTATTTTTTAAATGTAAAAGGGCAGAGTTATATCAAGAAAAACGATTTTCCAAAAGCGGAATTGATTTTAAACGAAGCGTTAAACAAATCGGTAAAAATAAAAAGCAGCCGGATAGAAGCTTCTATTATGCTGAGTTTAGCCGGTTTGCTAACAGAACGAAAAGAGTTCAACAAATCGAATGTGATTTTAAAGCAGGGACTTTTAAAACAAAAGAAATCTGATTTTTCTCCTGAAGAGCTGGCAGATTATTACAAGCTACTGGCGGAAAACTATAAGGCAGTGGACAGTATCAGCCAGTCCAATTTCTATTATCAGAAGTTTATTGATGAGAATACTAAAAAATCGGCTAAAAAAATCGGTACGCTGGAAGATCTGCACAAACTGGATATTGAAAAAATTGACAAGGAAAAAACCGATGAGGTAAAACAAAAGAATATTTTAATCATTGCCGTGGTGCTGTTAATCGCTTCTTTGGGCTTTTTCTACTATAGAAACAGGAGAAATGAAAGAATGAACCAGGAGAAATTTGATATTCTGATCGGGAAGATCAATGATTTTGAAGCCAAAAAGATATTAGAAGCCCAGGAAGAAAAAGTAACGACCAAGGAAGAGATCCTGGAAAGCCAGCTTATTCCGAATATAACCGTCAGTAAAGAAGAGGATATACTGGAACCGGAAGAAGAAGTGACAGCCGGATCGGTGGAATCGTTTGAAGAGGCACTGCAGGAAGAAGAAGATAGTGAATCGCATGATATTGTTCCTTCGGATGCTACCTTTATTATTAAAGACGAAAGAGTTAACGATATCCTTGAAAAGCTGGAGAAGCTGCAGGAAAAGAAGTATTTCCTGCGTCAGGACTGTACATTACACAATGTAGCCAAGAAATTGAAGACCAATACAGCTTATCTTTCCAAGATTGTAAACAATGAATTGGGAAAAAGTTTCAGTACCTATATTAATGAACTGAGAATTAACTACGTTATTTTAGAGCTAAAGAACAATTCTAAGCTGCGTGCATACTCTGTAAATTCCATTGCAGACGAGATCGGATATAAAAGTTCGGACTCTTTTACGAAATATTTTAAGGCTGCAACAGGCATTACACCTTCGGTTTACATCAAAAAAATAGAAGAAATGAAGCATAAATCAGAAGCTGCATAAAAATAAAATATATTTTATAAAGTATTGTAAATTAATATTTTAAAACCTTTAAAGATGCCTGTTTTTTTATAAAAATAGGCATTCTTTGTTTGTGGGAGAAAAAAAATAGAATTTACTTTGTCCTGTTGATGAATGAGAAATGAGAGAATTTATTCTTAACGTTTTAAAAACATTAACAGATGGGTTTTTAGGTAGCGAAAGTATCTCTGATATGAGTAGCTACTAAAAAAACACAAAAAAATAAAACAGAGCGTGGAAGGCCCTGTTTTATAGAATGAATTACAAAACGAAATCCAACAAATTTAGGTTGGAGTATCTTTACAAAGATAATCTTTTATTTATCAAAGTCAAGCTTTGCATAAAAGATCCCTCCTTAAAAAGTACTACTCACTTCCTTTCGTTGGTAAATTTTACATCCTTAATTAAAAGGATAATCAGAACCGCTTGTTAGCATTTTAAACAGGCGATTTAATGAAATGATTTTATTCCGGCATTGTTGTACCCTCTGTTGTCAGATGTACCCGTCAGATTGACGTTATGCGAATAAAAGGATTGTTGTGTGCTGTTCATACGGTATAGAAGCATTTTTATAGCCTTTGGTGAGCAACAACATGAAAAAGTAAATAATAAAAAGCCATGAAAACGAAAAAAATTATTAATCCGTCACGATTTAAAAGAAACACGATTGTCGAGTTGAACGATGAGACAGAAAAAGAATCCGGATTTTACGCTTCTGTTAAGCGTTTTGTAAAAGCAATTGCCCGAATTTTTGTATCAAAGCAAAAAAAGCAGCAATAAGTTAAAGCAATCCGATTCCCGTGTGATTAGTTATTCAAAAGTATTTTGAACAAAGTATCTATTAACTAAATACAAACACAAATCATGAAAAAGCAAGAAACAAACAAGTTGTTTTTCTCTAAAAATTCATTAGTGGAATTGAACAGAGAGGAGTTAAAAGGAATTAAAGGCGGTACCGGTGTACTGGTTGGAAACACATTAAGCTGCACACTCTGCGTTAATTCCAGCAAAGGACATTATATGGATGAAATGTACAGCATGGCAATGCCTGAGTAAGTAAAAAAAGCAGGATTACAACGCGTAATTCTTTAAAAACAAATGTTAACTATTTTATAATCACTAAATTTTTTAAATCATGAAAAAAGCAAACAAAGGAATGCTTCATTTTAAGAAGAATTCAATTATGGAATTAGATTTAGCTTCAATGAGAAGTGTAGTAGGAGGCGGAACCACAGTTATTGACGCTGGTGAGCAAACAACCATTATTTGTGGTGATTGTATCCCGTTACCGGGACCAATAAGAAATATTACGAAGTTACAACAGCTGTAAGATTTCTATAGAAGGAAAAATCATTGCCATAATATTTATGAATACATGATTTTTCCTTTACAAAAACCTTTGCCGGTGAGCCTTTTCACGAAAATGCTTATTGGGAAGCGAATACCTTAAAAACAAAACTGTATTAATTCAAATCAATATCATTATGAAAACAACAACCAACAACAAGTTAGCTTTTGCTAAAAAAGCGGTAGCAGAATTAAACGACCGTCAATTAGAGAATATCCACGGAGGATCTATGGGAGCCATCATCGATTATATCGGGGATAAAATTAAAGATATGATCAAACCTCAGGTTTAAAAAATAACGGGTATGAAAACAACTAAAAACAGCGATAAACTGGCATTTGCCAAGAACGCAGTAGTGGAATTAAATGACCGTCAACTGGATAGTATTAACGGAGGATCCTGGAATAGCATTGTCAACTATATTGGCGATAAGCTAAAAGAAATGATGCAGCCACAGGTTTAAAAATCGAACAGTATGAAGACACAAAGTACAGGTAGCGGACTGGAGTTCACCAAGAGTGATGCCATCGAATTAAACAATCTGGAAACTTTACATGAAAATGGAAGAAATACAATTGTAGTTGAAACCTGTACGGGATGTGTCTGTATATCGGTCACCCGGATAGTACTCTTTGAAGGACTATAACAAACAGTTTCCAGTTTTCGTTTTGAGATAACGAAAGTATTCCCTCATATTTTAACGGACAAATAGGTGTAAGTAGCATGGTAATGCTGTACTGCAGGGGGGATTACTATGGATTTTAATTAACAACAAAAAAAACAAAAATATTATGAAAACACAGCAAACAAACAAGTTAGTATTCCAATCAAATTCAGTAGTAGAATTAGATGTAGTGTCCATGGGACAGGTTATAGGCGGAGCCACCACATTTATCTGTGGAGACTGTGTGGTAATCACAAGCCGTATTGAGAATGTCATCGACTAAAAAGTAGCGTCATGAAAAAACAAACAGCGAATAAACTGGATTTCCACAAAAACACATTAGTGGAACTAAATGAAGGAACCATGTCGGCAATTGCCGGCGGAACATCGCTACTGTCTGTCATTGTGGTAACCGGGACATCCCTGATCGCGACGATTGGCCTCGACATGATTGAGCATACAGCGGAATAATAACAAACAAAACTTTTACATCATGAAAACACAAGAAACAAACAAACTGGCCTTTAAAAGAAATGCTATTGTTGAACTGGATATGACTGCAATGAGAAAGATTGCAGGAGGTGCTGATACCAATGACGGACCAACAACATTTATCTGTGGGGACTGTGTGGTGGTTACCCGTCAGCTTGGACACCTGAACCAGTTTTAGGAATAGCCGTATGCCAGAATAATGTAACAATGTGGCGGTAAGTGCAAACAGCCGAATAAATAGTGGCTGCAAGAGCAATGTTTGTAACCGGAACTGTTGTTTTGGAAATAAGAGGATAGATCCAAATAGGACGTTCGCCTTACCTCGCTGTTACACATTTACAATTTGAAAGGCAAGTAGCACAATGTGCTATACTGCAATGGGATTACTATGATTATTAATCAACTAAAAACGTATATCATGAAAAAACAGACAACAAATAAGCTGGAGTTTACCAAAAGTGCTTTAGTGGAATTAAACGATGGAAAAATGGCTGCTATTGCAGGAGGAACGTCAACAATATTCATTGGGACAACCTCGCTGATCAATTTAACCGTAGGACATCCGGATCAGGATATTACACTGTTATAAGACAACCGCATGAAAAAGCAAACGGTTAGCAAACCGGAGTTTACCAGGTAGTCACTGGTTGAGTTAAACGAGCAGAAAATGACAGCAATTGTCGGAGGGACCATAACGCCCAGCGGAACTTTTGTAATCACACTGACATTACAAACCATAACGGAAAGAGTAGATTCATAAAATAAAAAAGCAGCAGACAGATGAAAACACAAAGAACAACGAAACTGGAGTTTACCAAGCAATCATTGGTTGAGTTAAACGAACAGAAAATGGCTTCCATTATTGGAGGGACGGTAACAATAGTTGGGGGAACTTCCCTGGTTATGATGACAATGCTGACCATGGTCAACAAAGTAGAATAGTGTCAAATTTTTAAACAAATCGTATGAAAACATCAGAAACAAATAAACTGTCTTTCAAGAGACATGCAGTAGTAGAGCTAAGCAGAAACACGCTTGCATCCATTAATGGCGGGGGTAATTCAATACTGGACGGAATGCCGATATCGACCTGTTTATGTCCTATAATCACAAAAATCACGAAACAACTTCAATAATGAAAAAAGCAAACAAAGAAACGCTTCTTTTTAAAAAGAGCGTGATTACAGAACTGGACCTGATCTTTATGAATGAGATTGTAGGTGGCGGAGATACTAATAACGGACAGACAACACTGATCTGCGGAGATTGTGTATTGGTTCCCGGACCGATAAGAAACTTAACAAAGTTCCAGGCGAATTAAACAAAAAATAAAGCAACAACTATTAAACACCAAACACATGAAAACATCAAACAGTAATAAACTGGCTTTTGCTAAAAGCTCAGTAGCAGAATTGAATCAAATGGAAATGATGGGAATCAATGGAGGATCCACAATACTTGGTGGTGAAACCTGTTCCGGATGCGTATGTATCCCTGTAAAAACAATTATCCAGAATCAATTTTTAGCGGCATAGTTCCGGCAGAACAAGCAATACTTTTCGTAGCCTTCCACCTGGTGAAGGAGTAAAACAACATTCGACATCACGTAAAACAGTATGTAATGAAAACAGCGTTTTTCACTTGCACCGGGATAGGTATGGCTTTTTTTAACCAAT
>NZ_DFUB01000007.1:0-167732 GCF_002379575.1 Flavobacterium sp. UBA4197 | reverse complement strand
CCTCTTCCCATTCCGAACAGAGAAGTTAAGCCCGCCTGCGCAGATGGTACTGCAATCCTGTGGGAGAGTATGTCGCCGCCTTTCTTTTGAAAACCCTATCCGTTTGGATAGGGTTTTTTGTTTTTAATAAAATTGCGAATCAGGCAATTACCCTTTCTCCACACTTTTTCCGGACTAAAATGTAGAATAATTCTACACACTGTAACAGTTTCTACATTGTTTTTTCTAAATAAATAATAACTGTTTTTGTTTTAAATAACTGATTATTAGTTGTTTGATTGTGTTTACTGCTGCTGTTGGTATTCTGGTATGCTTTTTTCATATAGGTTTAGTGTAACACAATTTAACAACCTATAAAATTTAATATTATGAAAAATTTACTTTTATCAACAGTTTTAGTTTTAGGATTAGGAACAATTGCTATGGCAAACAACGTTTCAATTTCAGAGGTTCCATCAATTGCTATCTATCAGGATAAAGAATATAAAGAAATTAAACCATCAGAAGTAAGTGCTGATGCGTTGAAAAAAATTGGTGAAAAATATGCAGGATACACCTTAACCGGTGCTGCTGTTGCCGCTGACGGTGAATACAAATTAACATTACAAAAAGACGGAAAGTCTGTAGTAGCGTTGTTTTCATCAACAGGTGAATTCATCAAAGAAGCTTAATTATTGGAATGTAGTAAGGTGAATAAGTAGAATTTTTCTACTCAGTGAGAGGAGGCTTTGCCTCCTTTTATTGTTTATATACTTTTTGGACTTAACATTTATTAACAACCAAAAACGTTAAATTTGTACGGTTTCAAATTTAATTTTAGATGAGTTCGAAAATATTAGTTGTTGATGACGATATCTCTTTCTGTGTAATGCTGAAAACCTTTTTGGAGAAAAAGGGATTCGCTGTTACCAATGTTTTTTCTGCAAAAGAAGCAGAGACTGCTTTGGAAAACGACAGCTTCGACATTGTACTTACAGACATACGCTTACCGGATAAAGATGGGATTGAGCTTTTAAAATTAATTAAATCAAAATCTTTCAGCACACAGGTTATCCTGATGACAGGTTATACTGAAATCAGAACAGCAGTAAATGCAATTAAGCTGGGTGCTTTTGACTACGTAGGGAAACCGATAAATCCGGATGAAATCCTGCACACTATCAACCAGGCGTTGTCAAAGAAAGGAATGCCGCAGACTGCTGCAGTAGTGACGGATGCTCCTGTAAAAGAAAAAAAGAAGCCGCAAAACCAGGATTTCCCTTTTGTAAAAGGAATAAGCGATCATTCCAATCAGCTGCATGATTATATCGGTTTAGTGGCACCAACCAATATGTCTGTCCTGATTATAGGCGACAGCGGAACCGGAAAAGAATATATTGCCCATACAATACATTTGCAAAGCAAGCGAAAAGACAAACCGTTTATTGCGGTCGACTGCGGAGCCATTCCGAAAGATCTGGCTTCCAGTGAATTCTTCGGCCACTTAAAAGGATCTTTTACCGGTGCGATCAATGATAAAACAGGTCATTTTGAAGCGGCTAACGGCGGAACGTTATTTTTGGATGAAGTGGGGAATCTTTCCTATGAAGTCCAGATACAGCTGCTCCGGGCTTTGCAGGAACGCAAAATAAAACCGGTGGGCAGTAATACCGAAGTGGGTGTCGATATACGCGTTATCGCGGCAACCAATGAAGATTTACAGGAAGCGGTGAAAAGAGGCGATTTTAGAGAGGATCTATACCATCGTCTGAACGAGTTTAGCGTTAAGGCGCCAAGGCTTTCCGAAAGAAAAAACGACATACTGATTTTTGCCAATCACTTTCTGGAAATGGCAAATAGTGATCTTGAAAAAGATGTGCTGGGATTTTCTCCGGATGTCACCGATTTGTTCCTCACGTATGACTGGCCGGGGAATTTAAGAGAAATGAAAAACATTATCAAACGTTCCGTTTTATTGTCCAGAGGCGATACGGTTTTAAAAGAGGTTTTGCCTCAGGAAATGTTTGAAAACAATTTTCAGGATAAAAACGAAAGCGAATTTTTGCTTTACTCGTCAAAGGATGAAGAAAAAGCCATCCTTGAAGCCCTGGAAAAAGTGAAATTCAATAAAACCAAAGCAGCCCAATTGCTGGGTATAGACAGAAAAACACTCTACAATAAAATAAAACTGTACAACATCGAGCTTTAATCCAGCTCGATGTTTAGTTTTTCGATCAGGTTGTTCATCTGGTCGGTCAGTGTTTTCAGGTAAACGGTACGATCCGCTGCCTTAAGATCCAAGGTTTTGTCTTCCAAAGGGATCAACCGGTCTACAATAGCATAGGCTTCCATTTGTTTTAACATCGGAATCAGCCTGTGTGCGAGCTGTGCAACGGCATCCCAGTCGTTATTTTGAGCAGCCGTGTTTAGCGCTTCCATATTTTCGGTACTACTTTTTATAAAAACCTTTATGATGTTGTTCAGGGCAGTTTTGTCATTCTGGGTAAACTGGTTCAGACTGCTTAAGTCATATAGTTTTTCGGTACTTTCCACCGCCGTGTCATATTTTATTTCTACCGGGGTATTTCCTTCAAAAATAGCCTGTAATTGCTGTAATAACTTATCCAGCTGAATCGGTTTCGGATGAAAAGTGATGAATCCTTTCCGGATAAAATCTTCCTGGATTAGATCGCGTTTGCCTGTCAGGGCAATTACGGGGATTTCCCGGATGGAAGCGTCCTGTTTTATTTTTTCGACCAATTCAAAACCGTCCATTTTGGGCATTTGAATATCACTGAGTACTAAATCGAAATGATTTTGTTTTAACAAAGCCACCACTTTGGAAGCATCGGTTGTTGTGGTAACCGAAACCGGATAATTGGCAAATATTTCTTCCATCAGTTTTAACTGCATAGGATCGTCATCAACGATTAACAGCTGTTTGTTTTCCAGGTAATCGTATTTCTTTTCCTGATTGTCGGAAACGGAATGCCGGTTTTGATCCGGGGCTTTTACATTCGGGATTTTAACCGTAAAGGTCGATCCGGTATGTTCTTTGCTTTCCAGTGAAATACTGCCGCCTAAAAGCTCCATGATACGTTTGGCGATGGTTAACCCTAATCCGGTACCGCCAAATTTCTTCTCAATACCCGAATGTGCCTGAGTGAATTCTTTAAACACGGCTTTTTGCTTGTTTTTCGGAATTCCGATTCCGGTATCGGTAACGGCAATCGAAATCCAGTCGGCGTCTTTGCTAACGGAAACACTTACAGAACCTTCCTGGGTAAATTTAATGGCATTGGTAACCAGATTGGTCAGAACCTGTTTGATCCGGTACGGATCGGAAATATAAAGTGCATCCAGTTCTTCAGGGACATCCCAGCGTAGTTGGATCCCTTTGTTAGTAGCATTCGGAACCAATGGCTGGCAGGTATTTTCAATCAGATCCTTAAAATTGAAATTAATTGTTTCAATCTTTATTTTGTTGTTTTCCAGTTTTGAAAAATCAATCAGGTCATTCACCAGCTTTAGAATATAATGCGAGGAGTGCCTGATGTTGTCCAGGTATTGCAGCTGCTTCGGCGTAACCGGTGTGTTTTTTAATAAATCGGAAAAACCGATCACGCTACCCAAAGGTGTCTGAATGTCGTGTGTTACGGTTGCCAGCAGCATGGTCTTGCTTCGGAGTAAGTCTTCTTTTTCCGAATTAAGGCGTTCCAGCTGCTGCCGGTATTTCTGATTGATGTTCAGGTCACGAATAATAATCAGTCCGAAAAGCAATACCAGTAATAAGGCAGCGGCGCCAATCCAGGCGATATTTTTGGTGGTTTTGCTGATGGCATATTTGGAATCGTTGATCTTCTGATAGGATTTTTGCAGAATTTCTTTTTCTACGGAAGTAAGCACATTGCGGAGCTGGTCGGATATAACCCTGTTCTCATCCAGTAGTTTCTGTTCTCTCATGAACAGCTGACTTTTGATGCGGTTTTCTTTCGTGACAACATCCGAAATGATCTTTTCAAAAGCCAGTACCAGCGAGTCATTCGAAACCGGTAAAATGCTTAAGGAATCCCGTTGATGCGGATTGAGCACATTGTCCAGAAATTTCCGGATCTGCGAATTGTTCCGGGCACGGCTGATGGGCTGGAAGTTGAGCACCAGCGAATCTTTAACGTTGTATATTTTAGTAATGGCTTTGTCCAGATTGTTCTCGTGGCTGTATTTTTTACGGAAGTTCAGAATTTCACTGATACTGCGTCTTTTCTTTTGCAGCAGCATCTGGATGGAATCAAATTTGGCAAGCTGATTTTCTTCGGCATCCGTTTTTATGGTCTCGATCTCGGCATTGATACTGTCTAAAAGGCGATGGTATTCCCGGATGCTGCTTTTGCTTTCGGTAAGCATCGCCGCTCTTCCCACAGCTTCGGAGGCATACAGGTTGGTAACCACATTACTGATCATCAATATTTTCTTATTCTCTTCGGAAGCCGTTTCTTTTGGGGTGGCAATCTTTAAAATTTCAGAATAGATATACCAAACGGAAATAATGGCAATAACGATTAAAAAGAAATAACCTATTACGACTTTAAATTGTAAGGACTTTGCTTTTTTATTCATTCTATAAAGATAATTTATCTGAATTTTTATTCAAAAAAAAAGTCCAACATTGCGTTGGACTTTTCGTTTTATGATGAAAATCTTAAGAAATAAGGCTTCTTGAAATAACAATTTTTTGGATTTCTGAAGTTCCTTCATAAATCTGGGTGATTTTTGCATCACGCATCATACGCTCTACGTGGTATTCTCTCACGTATCCGTTTCCGCCGTGAATCTGTACCGCTTCGATAGTAGTATCCATTGCTACCTGTGAAGCATATAATTTTGCCATAGCACCCGATTGTGAAATATCCTGTCCGGCATCTTTTTCACTGGCTGCTTTAAAGCAAAGCATTCTTGCCGCAGTGATTTGTGTTGCCATATCGGCTAATTTGAAAGCAATTGCCTGGTGTTTGAAAATTTCTTTACCAAAAGCTTTACGCTCCTGAGAATATTTTAAAGCCAGTTCGTAAGCTCCGGCAGCAATACCTAAAGCCTGGGAAGCAATACCAATACGGCCTCCGTTTAATACACCCATTGCAAAGTTAAAACCAAAACCGTCTGCACCGATTCTGTTTTCTTTTGGTACTTTAACATCTGTAAACATTAAAGAGTGTGTATCGGATCCGCGGATACCCATTTTTTGTTCTTTTGGTCCGATCTCAAAACCAGCCCAGCCTCTTTCAACGATAAAAGCATTGATACCTTTATGTCCTTTTTCTACATCTGTTTGTGCAATTACAATATAAGTAGAAGCAGTATTACCATTTGTAATCCAGTTTTTAGTACCGTTTAATAAATAGTAATCCCCTTTGTCAATTGCTGTTGTTTTTTGTGAAGTAGCATCAGAACCAGCTTCCGGCTCCGATAAACAGAAAGCACCAATAACTTCTCCTTTAGCAAGAGGAACCAAATATTTTAATTTTTGTTCTTCGTTACAGTATTTTTCAAGACCTGCACATACTAAAGAGTTGTTAACTGACATAACAACCGCAGCAGAAGCATCAATTTTAGCAATTTCTTCCATCGCTAAAACATACGAAACGCTGTCTAATCCTGCTCCGCCATATTTTGGATCTACCATCATTCCTAAGAAACCAAGTTCCGCCATTTTCTTTACCTGTTCTTCTGGGAATTTTTGGTGTTCATCTCTTTCAATTACACCCGGTAGTAATTCAGTTTGAGCAAAATCACGAGCCGCTTGCTGTATCATTAAATGCTCTTCAGTCAGTTTAAAATCCATTTTAATTTAAGTATTTTGTTTGCGTGTTTTTTTAAAAAGTTCCCAAATATAGGGTATAAATATCATACTTTCAACTGGATTGCCTAATTTTAACCCATGCAAAATAGTGTATATAAAGTTATCGGTGTAATGTCGGGGACTTCCCTGGACGGAATTGATCTGGCGGTTCTGGTTTTTACTTTTCAAAATCAAAAATGGACCTATACAATTCAGGAAAGTGCCACGGTGGGTTATTCTGCTGATTGGGTTGCAAAATTAAAAGAAGCCGTTTCGTATTCTGAATCCCGGCTGAAAGAACTCAATAAAGACTATACGGAATTGTTAGCGAAGGTGATTCGTGATTTTATAAGCCGGCATGACATTCAGGAAATTGATGCGGTCTGTTCCCACGGACATACGATACTGCATCAGCCGGAAAAAGGATTTACGCTGCAGATTGGCAATCTTCCGGAAATAGCCGCACTTATTCATCAGAAAGTAGTTTGTGATTTCAGGGTTCAGGATGTGGAACTGGGCGGACAGGGTGCACCTCTGGTTCCGATTGGCGACCGCCTGCTTTTTTCAGGATATGACTACTGCCTGAATCTGGGTGGTTTTTCCAATGTGTCCTTTGAAGAGAACGGGGAACGCATCGCTTTTGATATTTCTCCGGTAAATACGGTACTGAATTTTTATGCCGGTAAACTGGGTTGTGATTATGACGACAAAGGGAAGCTGGCTGCTCAGGGAACTGTTTCGGAAGCCTTGCTGGCCGAATTGAATGCGCTGCCGTTTTATCGCAAACAGTATCCGAAATCACTGGGTTTTGAATTTGTAAAAGAAACAATTTTTCCGATCATTGAACAGTATCCCATTACTGCAGAAGCAGTGTTAAGAACGTTTACGGAGCATATTGCTTTCCAGATTGCCGAAGCGTTGCCGGTTAAAAAAGGAAAACTGCTGGTAACCGGTGGAGGTGCCTACAATGATTTCCTGATTGCACTTTTGAAAGGTCATTTGCCGGACATGACCATTGCCATTCCGGATCCGAAAACAATTGAATTTAAAGAAGCTCTGATCTTCGGATTATTGGGCGTTTTAAAGCTTCGGAATGAAGTCAATGTGCTGGCCAGCGTTACCGGAGCCAGGTATAATCACAGTTCCGGAAGAATTTATGATATACAGTAAAAACTTTGAGACTTTAAGAGTTTCAAGCTATATTTGTGCCACTTAAAAAACAACAATACAATAAAATTATATACAATGAAAGATTTATTGAAGAAATTCGAAAATAAAGAGCCGGAAGTAGTATTCCATTGGAAAGATGCTGAAACAGAAGCAGAAGGTTGGACGGTAATCAACTCATTAAGAGGTGGAGCAGCCGGAGGAGGAACCCGTATGCGTAAAGGATTAGACATGAATGAGGTTCTTTCACTTGCCAAAACAATGGAAGTGAAGTTTTCGGTTTCGGGCCCGGCTATTGGCGGTGCAAAATCTGGAATTAACTTTGATCCTAACGATCCGAGAAAAAAAGGTGTATTACAACGTTGGTACAAAGCGGTTTCTCCATTATTAAAAAGTTACTATGGAACCGGAGGGGATTTGAATGTTGATGAGATCCACGAAGTAATTCCGATGACAGAAGAATGTGGGGTATGGCATCCGCAGGAAGGTGTTTTTAACGGACACTTTAAACCGACAGAAGCTGATAAAATCAACAGAATTGGACAATTACGCCAGGGAGTTGTAAAAGTGATTGAAAACACGACTTTCTCTCCGGACATCAACAGAAAATATACGGTTGCCGATATGATCACCGGTTATGGTGTGGCGCAGGCGGTACGTCATTTTTATGATATTTACGGTGGTAATGTTGCCGGTAAAAAAGCAATTGTTCAAGGATTCGGAAATGTAGGTTCTGCTGCCGCATTCTATTTAGCAGAAATGGGTGCGAAAGTAATCGGTATCATCGACAGAGACGGTGGTGTGATCAAAGAAGACGGCTTTACATTTGAAGAGATCAGAACATTATTCCTGAATAAAGACGGTAATAAATTAGTAGCAGACAATATGATCCCTTTTGAAGAGATCAATGCTAAAATCTGGACTTTAGGAGCGCAGATCTTTACGCCATGTGCTGCTTCAAGATTGGTAACAAAAGAACAGCTTGACAACATGATCGCTTCCGGATTGGAAGTTATCTCTTGTGGTGCGAATGTTCCTTTTGCCGATAAAGAAATTTTCTTCGGTCCTATTATGGAAGAAACCGATAGCAAAGTGAGTTTAATCCCTGACTTTATTTCCAACTGTGGTATGGCGCGTGTATTTGCCTACTTCATGGAGAAAAAAGTTCAGATGACGGACGAAGCTATTTTTAACGATACGTCCGATACGATTCGCAAAGCCATTGAAAAGGCACATGCGTTAAATGCTGACAAGAAAAATATCAGTGCGACAGCCTTTGAAATAGCACTAAAACAACTTTTATAATTAAAAACACCCAACGAAAGTTGGGTGTTTTTTTTAACTAATAATTATTTACCTTTATCTCCGTTATATAAAAAGGAATAATATTTGCTAATACTATAAAAAGCATCTTATTTAATAGACAATGAAAGGATTCGAAACGGAACAGGAAAAGAAATCATTCGTAATAACAACCATCTTATGCGGGCTTATTGTTGCGCTGTTGTTTCTTTTGAAATTTACGTCCAGTCTTGATATCATGCAAATGCAGCTGGAAGGCGGAGGCGGAGGTGGTATTGCCGTAAATTTCGGTGATAGCGATGTGGGTTCCGGGAAAAACTTCCGGAGCGAGGTTTTAAACGTAGCCAATCATGCTAAAGTAACTCCGGCAGCTCCGGCACCGGAGGAGGAAATAATCGGGCAGGATTATGACGATGCTCCGGTAGTGGCAACAACTAAAAAGACAGAAAAAACAAAACCGGTTATCAAACCGGTTGATAAACCGGCAGTGGTACCGGAGAAAAAACCGTCCAAATCGACCAGTGACGCCTTGGCAAATTTGTTAGGTGGATCTAAAAACGGTGGTGACGGCGATGATAAAGCCAGTGGCAATAAAGGAAAACTGGACGGCGATAAAAATGCTTCCGGTTATTATGGCGGCGGCGGTTCCGGCGGTGGAAAAGGTTCTGGTGACGGAACCGGTGAAGGCAGCGGGTCGGGATCCGGAAAAGGCGGCGGTTATGGAAGCGGTAACGGAACCGGTGTTGGAAACTACCAGCTGGCCGGACGTAAAGCGATTTCGAAACCACGTCCTAATTATAACTGCAATGAAGAAGGGCAGGTTGCCGTAGCGATCGAAGTGGACAAAAACGGAAAGGTTATTGGTGCAGAACCCGGAGTAAGGGGAACAACCAATGCCGCGAAATGTCTGCTGGACCAGGCTAAAATAGCTGCACTGCAAACAAAATTTGACCCAAACCCGGGCGCACCTGACAAACAGGTCGGGAAAATTATATATAACTTCAAGTTGACAGAGTAAAGAACTTCTTTACTCTTTTTCTTTTACAGCAAATGAATTATCAGGAAACTTTGAACTGGATGTTTGCACAACTTCCAATGTTCCAGCAACAAGGCGCTTCTGCCTATAAAAAAGATTTAACGAATACCTTACTGCTTTGTAAACATTTGAATAATCCTGAAAAAGGGATCAGAACGATACATGTTGCCGGTACGAACGGCAAAGGTTCGACCTCTTCAATGATTGCTTCCGTTTTGCAGGAAGCAGGATACAAGACAGGATTGTACACGTCGCCGCATTTAAAGGATTTCAGGGAACGTATTAAGATTGACGGTGTGGAAATACCGGAAACGTATGTTTGTGATTTTATAGCGCGTAATAAGGCTTTTTTTGAATCCGGTCATCTGAGCTTTTTTGAAATGACTGTCGGACTGGCTTTCGAGTATTTTAAGGACCAGCAGGTCGATGTTGCAGTGATAGAAGTAGGAATGGGCGGCCGGTTGGATTCAACTAATGTGATTACACCGCTGGTTTCGGTGATCACGAATATCGGTTTTGATCATACGCAGTTTTTAGGCGATACTTATGAGGCGATAGCTTTTGAAAAAGCAGGAATCATTAAACCCGGTATTCCGGTGGTTGTGGGCGAATATAATGCCGCAACCCAACCGGTTTTTATTGCAAAAGCCAAAGAGTGTGCTTCGGAGATTTATTTTGCTTCCGATCTGGAACAGCAGGATTATCCGATAGCTTTGCTGGGCGATTACCAGGTGCACAATAAAAAAACAGTATTGCAAACTATTGATGTCCTGAAAAATGTTTTTACGATTTCGGAAGAAAATATAAAAAACGGCTTGTGGCATGTGGTTAAAAACACAGGACTTCACGGAAGATGGGAGCAGGTTCATAGCAATCCTAAAGCAATTTGTGATACGGCACACAATAGTCACGGGCTGAAAATTGTGCTGAATCAGATAAAAAAGGAACAATTTGAAAAATTATTCTTTGTTTTAGGAGTGGTAAATGACAAAGATCTGGAAACGATCCTGCCTTTATTTCCAAAAAATGCAAAATATTTTTTCTGTAAACCAAATGTTCAAAGAGGACTGGAAGCTTCCGTTTTACAACAAAAAGCAGCCGGATTTGAATTGTTTGGAGAAGTATATAATTCTGTTTCAGAAGCTTATGCGGAAGCGTTGCGTACAGCGGGAAAAGACGACTTTATCTACGTTGGCGGAAGCACTTTTGTTGTAGCGGAAATTTTATAAATTTTTTTTCGATTTTGTTTGCAGATATAAAAAAGTGTCCTATATTTGCACCCGTAATCAGGAACACAATTACTGATCACAACAACAAAAAGGGCGATTAGCTCAGCTGGTTCAGAGCACCTCGTTTACACCGAGGGGGTCGGGGGTTCGAACCCCTCATCGCCCACCAAGAAAAACCAAGCCCCGCAAGGATTTCCCTGCGGGGCTTTTTCTATGGTACAACATAGGTACAACTTTGTTTAAAAGGTGAAAGAATGGCTATTCCTTCAGGCAATCGCAAAAATGTGCCGTCTCAAAATAATTCCCGTCAAGATCAATCCATGTACCGAAAAACATTTCATTGCGCTTTGTTGGTACATGTTTACGGGAAATAAGATAGGCGAACATTTTGACTGTTTACTTGTGATGGCTTGTCAGTTCGTTGGTGCGCACCCCGCCCCTGTACTTGGTTTGCAGTAGATCGAATGATAAACAAGACATAGGGAAGCTTAATAATTCGATTTCATCGAACGCGTCCTAAAACTACGAACGCTCCAAAATTGAAGTACTGGAAATTTGTTGCCTTTATCCAACCATCGCAAAGCATCGATGATATGGAAGCTGAGTTGGATAAGTCTTATGTGTTTATAAGGTATAGAATTGAAGGCTAGTGAACTTAAATTCATGCCTTTTGAGTATGAGTATGTTCAAAAAATTGAAATGATTGAGTATTTAAAAAAAAAATCACCGCGCATTGTACAAACAAAAATTTATTACATGTGGTTTTTATAATAATGCAGGATGTTATTGGCGAGAAGTCTTTATTTGAAAATATCAATCTCGTCGAATTGGCACAACTGTCCTTTGAGGATCTTAATAAATTTAGAATCTAAGAAGTAATAAAACTGTACGTCTATTAAATTTCAAACCTTTTATTGATAGAGTATAACTGTTGCAATCACCTTAATCGCGCATTTTTCAATTGGTAAAAAGAGATTTTTAGATTTCCAAATTATCGGTACTTACAGATCGTTTTAAGAGGTATCCGTTTTAGGTTTTACGTGCTTTTTCGTATGTTTGCGATTATATTGAAATTTAAATATCGCTCTAAATGTTGGATAGAATACCAAACCAAACACTACACGTTGCAAAATTTTCAAAAAAAGACGAATTTTACACACAACTCGCTGATATTGAAAGAGAGTTACTGCATTACGAACAGCATTTTAAAGACAAAGTAGTTTATTGTAATTGCGACGACCCAAAAGTCAGTAATTTTTTTAAGTATTTTGCTAATAATTTCGAGAGGTTAGGTTTGAAAAAATTAATGGCCACTTGCTATAAAAACCAAGAAAATGATTTAAACATAAATGTAAATCAGAGCGGTTCATTCATCGAATACTTAGGTGACAAGAATGGAAACGGTGTTCCAGATGTAGAAGAAATAGGAATGTTTCCGCTGAATGGAGACGGCGATTTTCGAAATGAAGAGAGCATAGAATTTTTGAAGCAGGCAGATATTATTGTTACAAATCCACCTTTTTCTTTGTTCAGAGAGTATGTTGAACAATTAGTAAAGTACGATAAGAAATTTTTAATAATTGGAAATATTAATGCTATTACTTATAAAGAGATATTTAAGTTAATAAAAGAAAATAAAGTTTGGTTAGGCATAAACTTAGGTAGAGGAATTTCGGGTTTTATAGTGCCTGAACATTATGAACTTTATGGCACCGAGGTGAGTATCGATAGTTGCGGAAACAGAATTGTATCTCCAAATAACTGTTTGTGGCTAACAAACTTGGACACGTCAAAACGCCATGAAGATATTGTTCTTACTAAAAGATATTTTGGAAATGAAAACGATTATCCAAAATATGATAACTATGATGCTATCAACGTAAATAAAACAAAGAATATCCCTATGGATTATAACGGTTTTATGGGTGTGCCAATTACTTTCTTGCACAAATTTAATCCCGATCAATTTGAGATAGTTAAATTTAGAAAAGGAAATAATGATAAGGACTTATCTATAAATGGTAAATGTCCATATTTTAGAATTTTAATAAAAAATAAGCGGGTAATATAAGAAATGAAACGTTGTGCTTAAATTTTAATATATTTTAATAGAACTGAATCCACCAACGACTAATGAACCAAGAAATAGAAAATACCTCTGCGAATTACGGAAATTTACTTGAAAACGTGTCTTCAGTGACGCTACAAGAATATCTCGACATTTATAAAAATAGGATAACTCAAGAAAGCGAAATCCTTTTTGTCAGAGAGTTTCTTTTTCCTTTATTAGGATCGGAAAAAATGAAGCACGTAGTTCCTCAGTACCCATTTATAGATTCCGAAGGCCGTTCAAGAAGAATTGATTTTGGAATTGTTTTTAATAATAAAAGGGTAGCTTTAGAGGTGAACGGTGAAACTTATCATGCCGAAGGAATTATACCAAACGAAATGTTTGATGATAATCTTAATAGACAAAATGAAATATTAAATGCCGGTTGGTTTCTATTAAGGTACTCATATTCGCAATTGCAGCATCCTGAATGGAGAACAAGGGTTTCTGAATCATTATTTTATTTGCTTCGCAAACGGATTCCTGAAATTCTGTCAGATAGATTAATAGAACCAAACTATCTCCAAAGAAAAGTCTTAGAGGCGCTTGAGTACTATCGTGCGAAAAGTTGGAAAAAAGGTATTGTCGTTTTACCGACTGGAACTGGAAAAACATATTTATCTGCATTTGACACGTTAAACGCACCGGGAAGAATTCTATTTGTTGTTCATAGATTGGATATCCTCAAACAGTCCAAAGAAGCATTTGAAAAAATTTATCCTAACGAAATAATTGGTCTCCTAACTGGTGATGTAAAAGAAAATATTCCAGATAGTAAAATTTTATTCGCTTCGAAGGATTCGCTTCGAAGCACCGAAATATTAACTTCTTTTTCTCCAAATGAGTTTGACTATATAATCGTAGACGAGGTACATCACGGTCAAGCACCGTCTTATCAAATGCTCCTCAAATATTTCGAACCGAATTTCTTTATGCTCGGTTTGACAGCAACGCCAGACCGTATGGATAGAAAGGATATTTTTGAGCTGTTCGATTACCAAAAAATATATGAATATAATCTATTTGAAGCGATTGAAGACGGTTTTCTGGTGCCATATACTTACTATGGCCTCCAAGACAATATCGATTATAGTACGATTAAACACAATGGCATAAAGTATAATGTAGCTGATTTAGACCACAAATTAATAATCAAAGAACGTAATCAAAAAATATTCGAAGAATATTTATCAAAAGGAGAGGGGAATAAAGCGCTTGGTTTTTGTTGTTCAGTTAAACACGCAAATGCGATGGCTACATTTTTTAATGAGAATGGCATACCATCGGTTTCAATAACTTCGGAATCATTAAACAGAGACGATTTAATTAAGGGGTTTAGAAATAATTTATATACGGTCATTTTCACCGTCGATCTATTCAATGAAGGAGTAGACTTTCCTGACTTAAGAGTGTTACTTTTTTTACGGCCAACTGAATCAAAAACTGTATTTTTCCAACAATTAGGTAGGGGATTACGTCTCTGTGGTGGTAAAGAAAATGTAGTAATAATCGACTTTATTGGCAATTACAAAAAAGCTAATAATATCAGGAAGTACCTTTCAAAAGGTGCAAGCAAAGTAATAAATCAAGCAACTGGTAGAGTCGAGAAAATTGAATACGAGTATTCACCCAAATGTGAAGTCATATTCGATGTAGAAGTCGAGGAAATTTTAGACAGACAGGATAATTTTGAAAGAGAAATTACCAAAGAGGATCTAATTGATGCGTATTATATTTTAGCAGAAACACTCGGTAGAAAGCCTTCCCAAGAAGATATAAATCGTGATGGTGAGTTTAGAATAAGCCGTTATGTTGCTTTGTTTGGTACATGGGTAAATTTTCTTAGAGAAATTGGAGAGCTTACGGAATTTAGTTATCATTTTCCACAGGGAACTCATTTAGGTCACATTATGTACATATTAAATACAGTAGGCTCAAATTCGATAACAGGAAGTCATATTGCTCCTGAACATGTAAAATTTAATGGTAGTTATTCAGAAGGCCAAATGGGGAGTTTTCAACGAAAAACCAAATATGCTTTACAGGCTTCGATGGAGTTAGGTTTGATTATTGATTTTCGACAAGAGGCACTCGAACAAGATTTTAAAATAGCACTCACGAAGAGTGGCCATGAGATTTATAATTCGTTAAGGCCTATGCTTGAAACTATTGACTACTCGTTTAAAGAAGATGGCAAAGCAGTAATTTCATGGAGTATGAATTGTGAAAATACAATTAATGATACCATAAAAAATTATATCACTGAAAATAAAAAAGCTAAAACACTCCTTCGAAATCTATTCTTAGAAATGGATGCTGTGAGCTTACTCTTAAAGTATCTTTATACAATTCAGCGTAAAACGACGATAACAAAAACAGAAATATATACTGATTTTTTTGAAGCCCCTTTCGTCAAAAGTTATTTGGAACGCCATGGTTTGGAGAATCCTCCTCAAAATGTTATTGTTAGGCGGATTCCATTCCTATTTAATGTTTTGGAAGCTTTAGGAATAATCAAACAGCGGAGAAGCGATATCGAGGTTTTGGAATTTGTTCCTGCACGAGAAATTATTAAAATATCGTTGAAAGAAAGTAACGATATAATTGACGATCGTATTTCTAGAATTATTGCTTTCAATAAAGAATTATTGGCGATACCAGAAAATGAAAAAGATGCGGGTTACATAGTATCGATTCAAAATAAATACTTTTCAGCTGATGAGATATCGTTGTTAAAAGAAACACTTGGTGCGGAATTTTTAACAGAGAAATTTTATTTGCAAATTGTATAAATGACGACTATGGCAAACAAATCACATTTAAACAGCGGCCACATTGCATTAAATAGACAAAAAAAAATAAATAAAGAACATAGTACGCCTATTGGCAGTAAAAAAAATAAAAGTAGTATACATGGTATTTATATTGAAGACGCCATAAGTTTTTTAAAAAAATTACCAGACTCGTCAGTCCAATTAGTTTTAGTTGATCCACCATATAATTTAGATCTTGCTTATTGGGATAATTTTGAAAATTATCTTGATTGGGCTAAACAGTGGTTAGATGAAATCTATAGAGTATTGGAAGATGCAGGTAATTGTGTAATTTTTGGAGGATTTCAATATCAAGACCTAAAAAAAGGAGACTTACTTGAGGTACTTCATTATACAAGACATCACACTAAACTTAGATTTACAAATCTTATAATATGGTATTATAAAAATGGGATGAGTGCTCATCGTTTTTTTGCTAATAGGCATGAGGAAGCAGTTTGGTTAACAAAAACTAATAAATACTATTTTGATTTAGATAAAGTTCGCATTCCGTATGACGAAGAATCAAAAAGGTTAGCTTTGAAGGACAAAAGGTTAGTGCCGGAGAATATAGAAAAAGGGAAAAATCCAACTAATGTTTGGGAAATAGGAAGATTGAATGGAAATTCAATTGAAAGAGTTGGTCACCCCACCCAAAAACCTTTAGAAATCATCAGGCGATTTGTAAAGAGTCTGTCTTACGAGGGTTCCATTGTATTAGATTTCTTCGCGGGTTCAGGTACCACAGGAATAGTTTGCATGGAAGAAAATAGACATTCTATCATGGTAGATCTGGATGAAAAAATTAATGAATATCTCGACTTACATATTCAGAAAAATAAAAGTAAATTAAAAGGTAAAGATTTTAAAATTTTTAGAGATGTTGAGATTCGCGAGTTTTTAGAGACTATTAAAGAGTAGATTTTTTTTTTTGGTAGTTATTAAAAGTATTGATAAATATGGATGTAGGAGCAATCAATCGTTCTCCGAAACGTTGCTCTACCAGTTGCATCTTCAATTGTATAGTATACTCGTGGGATCTGAATTGTCTACAGATTTAAAAATTCTTTAGGAAACTGAAGAGTTTTTTTGTTTTCATCTATATGGAATATTTTGTTTATTTTTACAAAGGTTACCGATTGGCAGATTATGTGAAGAGGTTTACGCATCCAGGACAGAAGTCCTCAAATGTGAGCTACAGATTAAGAAATAGAAGAACGGAAAGATGATCATTAAGCTCATCTCGGATGACGAAGCGGTTTAGGGCATCCCGATTTTTCATCGGGAGGGTCGGGGATTCGAAGTCTTCATCGCTCACAAAGAAAACCCAAGCTCTAAAAGTATTTCCTTGCGGTGCTTTTTATTTGGTACAACATTTTATATCTGTTTAATAAAATTATATTTCTATTATGGTCAAAACTAAAAGTAACACAGAAGAAGGAAAACTAGTGAAGATTATTTACCAAGAAGGAGAAAACCGTATTGATGATGAGAAAGCCCGTAACGATAATGAGGCTAAAAATAAAGAGAAAATGCAGAATTTAGACACAATAAAGAAAAACAACATACCGTAAAAAAGTTTTGAGTTTCAGTCTTTATCCATGTCTATTTCACTTTTATCTTTATCCATGTCTATTGGCGTGTTTTGCTTTTGCATGAACATAAATGCCATACTTCGTTCAAGTTTTTTTTCTACGTCGTATTGCAGCATACCTAACTGAAAACCCTTACTTCGATCTGATAGGTTTTCATTAGCAAGGCTATCCGTTTTAAATTCAGGATTGTGTTTCGCAATTACATACCCATCGTTAAAACCTTTAATATATTCTGGTGACGGTGTTATTTCTTCATGTTCAATATTCTCCATAATTAAAAAGTGTCTTTTGAATTTTTTGCTAAAAACGTATCAATTGAATCACGATCATAAAGAATGATTTTCTTTTCAGGTTGTGAGAAACGTATTTTTCCATGATCACGCAATTTCTGTAATGTGGTTTTTGACTTGATATTCATTAGTCGCATGGCTTCTTCATTGGAAACCCACTTGTCGCGCACAATATTATTTTTTTCTTTCAACCGTTCAACAACCTGTTCAACAAGTTCGTAAAACGCTTTTTCTTCTAAACAAATTACTTGCATATAAAAAAAAATCAATTAGTCTTTATCAATGTCAGGGGCTACGCTTGGCGCATGATCGCTTCCTTTAATAGCAGAATAGTTAAAATTAACACTTGTTTTATTAGGCGTAGTTTTTTCTGTATCTAAAACAGCTTTATTAAAACCAAGATCGCTAAAATATCTATCTGCCGCTTTTGGCTTATCAGGATTTTGTGTTTCAGTTTTATCATCACCCTTATCTTGGCTCACCTCATCTTTTTGCTGACTGGCAGATTTGTTATATTGTTCTTTGATTGATTGCAGTTTTTCATTGCTCATGTCCAACGACATAAAAAACTTACTGGACATAGTATACTTTGCATCGCCTAGTGACGGATCATCTCTCTTTTCGTGTCTTTCTTTTTCAGATAGGCGGGTAGCTTCAAATCTATCTTGTGTTTCGTCAAATATTTTATCAGCGTATTTACGATTATATGCTTTAGGGTCGATCTCTTTTAATTCCCTTTCCTTAAACTTTTCCAAATTGTCCTTGTAGTTAGCAGCTTTATCAGGATTTTTTTTCTGAAAGTTATTATGTGCTCTTTCGGCAGTTAAATCCTCAGGAGAGAGTCCATTTAGATCATTAAAATTTTGTCGAAAATCAGTAAGTATATTACCAGACTTTTCATTAAAGATTTCATTTTTTGCAGGTTTCTCATACCCGTGTTTTTCAGCAAGTTTTAAAGCCTCTTTTTTATATTCTTCATTTGTTTCAAAGTTCCGCCAATCATTAGGTGCTATATCTATTCTTTGGGTATTGGTTACTTTCTTAAACGGATCTGGGGTAAAATTGGGAGCAGGAGAATCTACTGAAATCTGACTTATCCTGTTGCTATGATATTCATCTGATAAGTTTCTGAAATCATCATAGGATTCATTCGTTCCGATGTTGGCTACATAACGCATCATCCAGTCCGGCATGGCTTCTTTTTTCATAAATAAATTGATTTTTCAGTGGTTTTGTTTTACAATCTGCTTAAAATCACAGAACTAAAGGTAGATAAAAATGCCCTACAAAAAAAATCTGTTTGCAATTTCGGAAGAAAAGAATGATTTGGTTGGAGAGGATATTTACGGCAAATATTCCGATATAAACATCGCTTTATCACAAGACGGGTCTTTAGCTCGTTATGCTCCACTAAGCAGAAAAGTACTCTATCAAAACATTAAAGATTATAACCCCATTGACAACACTTATCGAGAATGGAAACTCCGCTATCTAATCAAGCAGCTTATGCTTAAATATATGTATGATAATAAGCCGTATGATCGAGAATATCTTGACCATAAATTTAAAAAAGTAGTGGGTATTCTTTTCAAAGTAGGTATCTCTTATAATTCTGAAATTATTTGTAACACAGAAAGTAAAGATGCTACCGATTATACAGAACAGGATTTCATTTTTCGATACGCAAAAAAAGAGGATGTAACGCAAGAGCAGACGTTGCCATTGTTTTATTATCTAACGCGTGGTGAATGGGAAATAGCGGTAAAAGCAAGAGATAATTATCCCAAATTAAAAAGACAAAATGCTATGTTTGATTTTGGAACAGATAATCCGTTTACGGTTTACGAAATCCAGTATCACAAACAAATGACTTGGTGTCTGAATCTGGATAATATCACGCGTTTTCTTCCAAATGGGGATAATTGGAAAGTAGCAAAAATACCTGTGCTTTGCTTTACAGAAAATCCAGAAATTGTTAACTCTAATTGACCAATTGTAATTTCACTTATTGTTAAATTAATGTAATTATTAGCAACGATTTTAAGACGAAATACTTTACAGTATTTTTATTTAGTATATTGCAATAAAATCATTATCAGATGAGTACGTTTAATTTGGATGAGCCAATCTTCGAGATTGGGAAAGAAAACGTGCCGTGGACAATCGGTAATTCCGTAGAGGGATTACAGATTTTCGGGGGCATTGGTTCAGGTAAAACGTCCGGTAGTGGACGTTTTTTTGCGCTTAAATTTTTGTCAAAAGGTTATGGTGGTTTGGTGCTTACTGTAAAACCTGACGAAAAAGATGAATGGATTAAATATTGCGAGATTACCAACCGAAAAGATGATTTGATTATAGTTGAGCCAAACGGCAAGCAATATTTTAATTTCTTGGAATATGAAAGCAGACAGGCGGGAAATAAATCTTACACGGATAACATCTTGCAAGTTTTAAAAACCGTTCTTCGTGCCAGTGAAGAAAAAGCAAATGGTAAAAATGATGATCCGTTTTGGGAGAATGCATCAGACATGCTTATTTCCAACACAATTGATTTGTGTTTACTGGCCTATGGCAAGGTTTCAATAGAATTGCTCTATAATATCGCACGATCTGTTTTAAAATCCGAATTTTTAAAAGAGGGTGGCGGAAATGTAGCAAGTGACCAGACCAATATAGTTGCTTTTGATAAAGCAATGGTTCTTGCAATTGAAACCGTCCATGAAAAAATTTCACATTGGTCGTCCTTTTTTGATATAATGGAACAGTCAAAAATGACCGATGAGGAACAGCAAGAAGCAATCAGGCAGAATGTACCCGAAGCAAGAACATTTACAGCTATTAAAGAGTTCTTTCTTGAAACCTATGCAGGGCTGAACGAAAAGACACGTTCGATTGTTGATTTTTCTTTCACTGGTTTTTTATTTCGATTGCTTAAAGAGCCTGTTTATTCCCTGTTTTGCAATAAGCCCTCCACTTTTACGCCCGAAGATTGTTTGAATGGAAAAATCATCATCATCAATTTGCCAGTCAAAATCTATCACAAGGTTGGGCGAGATGTACAAATTATGTTTAAGTATATCTGGCAAAGGGCTATGGAAAAAAGAAACGTAAAGGCAAATGGTCGCCCTGTATTTCTTTGGGCGGATGAAGCACAAAATTTTCTACACGAATATGACCCCGAATATCAGGCAACGGCTCGTAGCAGTCGTATTGCCACAGTGTATATCTCACAAAATATACCGAACTATTATTCTAATATGGGTGGGACAAAAGGAGAGTATAAAGTCAAAAGCTTTTTAGGAACATTGGCAACCAAGATTTTCCATGCCAATGCGGATATTGAAACCAATAAATACGCTTCTGAACTGATTGGTGAAGATTATAAGGAAAATCCAAGTGAATCAAGAAATAGTGTGGATGGCAAAGTTACTATTACCAAAACCATGTCATACCATTTGGCAAAGCTTGTTCGTCCCGAAGAATTTCATACACTTTCGACAGGCGGTGAAAAAAATAATAGCAAAGTAAGAGGTTATATACATGTCCAAGGCATGAAGCTTACGCGTGAATTTAGCTTTTACAAACTACAATTTGATCAGAACTATAGTACTACCAAAAACAATTAAATTAACATATTTATGAAAAAAAATCTTTACTATCGTGAAATGTTTCAGCGTCGAAATGTAATCAAAGAAGGTCTGCTTAATTTGTTTACAGGTCTAACCTCATTTGGGCGTCTTATTATTGAAGTCTTTATCCGTAAAAATATGGGTAGGCGTTATTTCAAATTTTCAGAGTCTATACTTACGGCTCTCAGTTTATTTATTGTACCGTTTCTTCCTATGGTGTTTTCTTTCGCCCGTTCGTTTGGTGAAAGACTTTCTTTTTGGGGTACAATCAAAGAATACTGGATGTGGTACGTTTTTATCGGGATATTTTTATATTTCTCTTATCTGAGATACAAAGATGTAAAACATCTAAAAGCTCAGTTCGATATGGAACATTTCAGCTTGTCAAGCGGTGATACTTTGCCTTTTTATCTGAATTTAAAAATGAATGGTAAACCATTTTCAATTCGGACGCTTGAAGTTTTTATAGAACCCTTGCCGTTCTTTATCGGTGGACTATTCTTCTTATTAATTGGATTTAAGCTTTTAGGCGCATTGTTTATATTTTCATCAATCATTTATTGCATCAGCTATGCTCGTGCATATATGATCGGAGATCATTTTATCATGGATAAAATTGATGAAGTTATTTGCAACGAACAATTAAGCAAAGTTTTTGTAAAGGACGAACCTGCTTCAAAAGGCTTTCGTTTCTATGGCGAAAAGCCCGAATCCGAGCCTTTAAGAGAGGAAGCTTTTAAACACTTCTTTGAGGATGACGATGATTTCAGTGAGGTGAATTAAAACACAAAGCTGTGCAACGAAATGGCATAAAAATACCCCTATGCTGTGCAAAGGGAAGATGTCTGATAGAATTAATTAAATATACGTCCTCACAGCATTTGCAGTTATAACAGCACAGCCCTGATAAAAATTGGGGCTGTGCGTGTATATTTAATATTGTTTATCTGTTTTATGCAGATAAGCAATTTTTACAGTTCATGTATGTAATAATATAAAACTCCGTCCTTATGATTAGGATGATACAAAACAAGTCAGCTTCAGGCGCAAAAAGCTATTTTGCGACAGAACTGAACCAAGCGGATTACTACATCAATGATCAAGAGCTAAAGGGGCGGTTTCAAGGCAGGCTTACCGAGCGCCTCGGCTTGGGGCAGGATGCTGACAAGGGTAATTTCTTTTCCCTGTGTGAGAACATAAATCCTCTGACTGGAGATAATCTTACTTATATGACGAAAGATAATCGTACAGTCGGTTATGATATAAATTTCCATTGTCCGAAGTCAGTGTCGATTGTCCATGCTCTAAGTGGAAATCGGGATATTCTTGAAATCTTCGAGCAAAGCGTTTCGCAAACGATGCGCGAGATAGAACAGGATGTCATGACCCGCGTACGTAAGGACGGGGCGTATTTTGACAGGAAAACAGGCGAGCTGGTCTGGGCGGAATTTACACACCAGACGGCACGACCTGTCGAAGATTATGCCCCTGATCCGCATTTGCACGCGCATTGTTTTGTTTTCAATGTCACTTGGGATAAAGAAGAAAACACATACAAGGCGGCACAATTCCGCGAAATTATGCGCGACATGCCATATCATCAAGCACGGTTCCACAAGGTGTTATCCGATAAGCTGATTTTGGCAGGCTATGATATTGAACGTACCAAAGGTTCATTCGAGATTAAGGGCGTTCCTAAGCATGTCATCGAACATTTTTCTAAGCGAACCAATGAAATCGGACAGATCGCCAAAGAAAAAGGAATTACCGATGCAAAAGATTTAGACGAGTTGGGCGCACGTACCCGTAGTAAAAAGCAAAAAGGCTTATCTATGATCGAATTACGGCAGGAATGGAAACGACAGATTCGAGAACTCGAAACTGCCAAAAGTCTTGATAGTGACTCTGACAATAATTCGATAATTCGCAAGCCTTTCGATAAAAACAGTCTGCCAGTCCATGATGCTAAAAATATAGTCGATTTTACGCTCAACCATGTGTTTGAGCGTGTTTCGGTTATTCCTGAAAGGCGGCTGCAAGCACAAGCGTATCGCTATGCAATAGGGCAATCAAGCGTATCGGCTGACGGGATAGATCAAGCCGTTTTACTAGATAACAGGGTTATTCGTGTTAAGGAAAAAGGCCGTGCCATGTGTACTACCAAGACAGTACTGACCGAAGAAAAAGAAATGGTTGATCTTGCCCGAAAAGGTATTGGTAAGGTTGAACCCCTTTATAAAAAAGCCCCTGCTCTGAACTTGCAAGGACAACAAAAAAATGCCGTTGAGCATGTGTTGACCACGAATAACCGCGTGTCGATTGTGCGTGGTGTAGCAGGTTCTGGTAAAACCACACTTATGAAAGAAGCTGCCGAAAAAATCGAGGCGAGTGGTAAGAAACTGACTGTTATAGCCCCGACAGCACAAGCCTCGCGTGGAGTTCTTAAAGATGAAGGCTTTGAGCAAGCCAATACGGTCGCAAAGTTCCTTGTCGATAAGGATATGCAAACGCAGATTAAAGACCAGGTACTTTGGGTAGATGAAGCGGGCTTGCTTGGGACTGGTGATATGAAACGGATATTACAGACAGTTGAAGAACAGAATGCCCGTCTGATATTAGGCGGAGATACAAGACAACACGCAAGTGTTGTACGCGGTGATGCCTTACGTATCCTAAATACTGTCGGTCGTATCAAAACGGCAGAGGTCAATAAAATTTTTCGACAGCGAACTGAGGTCTATTTGGATGCTGTGCAAGATTTATCAAAAGGCAATGTCAGTACCGCTTTTGAGAAACTGAAAGGTATGGGAGCTATCAAAGAGATTGAGCCAACGGACGGTAATCGTCAGTTGGTCGATGATTATGTCAGTACGCTGAAAAAAGGGAAAACAGGCTTGATCATCTCGCCAACACACAAACAGGGCGAGGAAGTGACAGCAGCAGTACGGCAGGAACTCAAAAAACAGGGTATGCTTGGTAAACGTGAAATTACCGCAAGGAAACTAGCAAATACCAATATGACCGAAGCGGAAAAACTGGATTATCGTTCATATAAGAAAGGACAGATTTTACAGTTCAGCCAAAATATGAAAGGCGTTAAGCGTGGTAGTGTATGGTCAGTTGATAGTGTTGAAGAAAACACACTGCACATAAATAACGAGAACGAGCAGATTTCCGTTCCGGTGTCCGCTTCAAAGAATTTTGAAGTATTTGAAGATAAGGAAATAGCCTTGTCGATTGGCGATAAGGTGCATATTACCAAAAACGGTTTCGACAAGCATCGTACCCGTTTGGATAATGGACAATTGTTACAGGTTAAATCCATATCAAAGAAAGACGGTATTGTTCTTGTCAATCCCGTGAGTCAAAACCGTTATCATCTTGATAAGGATTTTGGACATTTGGATCATGCCCATTGTATTACTTCCTATGCATCGCAGGGTAAAACGGTAGATGAGGTTTTCATACATCAACCTGCGGCGACATTCCCTGCTACCGATGCCAAACAGTTTTATGTGTCGGTATCTCGTGGTCGTGACAGCGTTCATATCTATACGGACGATAAAGAGCAATTACTCGATTATGCTTCGGAAATAGGCGATAGAAAGTCAGCTTTGGAATTGGTCGGAGAGCATCACGATTTTATCCGTGATCGTATGATTGATAAAGACAAGTCGAACAACGATAACTCAAAGAAAATAAGTAAAGAGTTTAACCGAAATAATTTTACACGGGATTATGAACCATGAGGAAATAAAAAAGAAGTTACATCAATATACGGGCAAGCAAAATAATGCGGACGATAGTAGTATCGCAAAATTTGAAACGGATTATAACGGAGTACGGAATGTTTGTTTTGTTTTATTGGACGGTAAACATATATTTTTAAGCTATAGTTATCTTGTGGCGGGCGAGTTCTTTCCCGAAGAAAACAAAATTGTCCTGCATTTTACTACTCATGTGATTAGCTTACAGGGGCAAAACCTTGAAAATTTGTATCAGGACTTAATGCTGCATTTGCCTAAAGTAATAATTGCGATAAATGATCGTTATAGAGATATATTAAAGAATGATAGTTCAATAATCTCAGAAATTAAAATCATGATTAATAATGCTTAATTGCAACTACAGTTTTTAAACGGCACGTTATAAGTGTTTTAAGGATAATTTGGCATTTTTATTGTTTTAATTTTATATATTTGATATACTAACGATGAATAAAATGGTAAATACAATTGATAAAGATCAAGAAAAGATTAGTGAAAAGGAGACAATTACTGTGGTGAAATATAATTTAACCGATCCTTTTCCTAAAAGTATGGCTCGTTTTTTCTATGAAATTACAGCCAAAGACCCAGATCAAGCAAGGTATTTAACTGAATGGAGTTACGATGAATTAAAAGAGTTTTTAGTACCTCAAAAAGATGAAAAAACACAAGAATTTTTAGGATTTAAAATCGAAGAGAAGAATAAAACTGAATATCTTGCTGCGAAAAGAAAGTTGAATCTTTTTTAAATAAATAGCGTTGAGTATAATAAATACCCTTGTATCTACGGTCTGTTTAATATTTTTTCTTCTCCCTGGAATAATATTTCTTAGGTCGTTATGGGGGAGTGATAAGGGAGCCTTATCAGCAAGTAATTTTTACCACTATTTAATGTGGAGTACATATACCTCTACATTAATATATTTCATTGCTTTTGGAATGTTTAATCTTTTTTGCATTATTCTAACAAAATGCAATATTGCGGTTCATGGTGTATATATTGATGAAATAATCCAATATGAAGCGGCCGAGAATCCTAATAGATTACTCATAGAAGATTTTTTCAAGATTATTTTTATTATCATTTTTTCAATTACATCATCATTTTTTCTTGGTCGCTTTTTACACTCAAAAATAATAGCAAAGCGTTTAGATTTAAAGTGGGACTTTTTAAGATTTAAGAATAAGTGGTTTTATATCTTAAATGGAAGAGATTATTTAGTGACAGATGTATTTCCTGATGGGTTTTATTCAGAAGTGTTTTTACTTTGTGAAATAGGAAACTCAATTATTCTCTATAAAGGAAGTTTAGAGAGTTATAAACTAAAAGATGAATCACTTGAGTATATATGTTTACAAGGAGTTTATAGAACAGGTATAACAGAATGGGAAAATGATCGAACTATAAAGGCAGATGTAAAAACTGTTGATTCAGATTTACTTAAACTTATTAATACAAACCCACCATTTTATCATCTAGATAATGGAACTACAATTTTCAATGCCGCAGAAATCAAAAATATTCACGTTAGATATATTGCTCTCCCTACGTTAAAAAAAGAAGATTAAATTAGTTCAAGCTTCTTTTTTATTATGATATAAATTACTTAGCTCAACTTAGGTGATTGCGAAAAATACAATATATGTTATCTTTTTATCAATAATTACCAAACAAGTTTATATGATTACATAGAAAAATACTATTTCAGGGCTTTGTTATTTTATAATATATCTTCTCAATGAAAAAAGCAAAGTAAGTTGATCGTTGCTAGATAAAAGGGGGCTGTTCTTTAGAAACAGCCCCCTTTCTTTTTGATTACGGTGTTAATTGCTTCATATAGTTTACAGCTTTCGATGCTTCACTGGCTGCGGAAACAATACAATGCTTATTGTCTTTTAGGACTTTCAACCAACTTGCAATATAATTGGCATGATCGCCCTTTTCCACATTGCCAATATCATACTCGGCACAAAGGAAAGCAGAACCAAGCTCGGCAATAAGTTCTTCGACCGCATACTGGTAATCGCCAAAGCGTTTGCTTTTTGCGCGGTCAAGACGTTTTGGTGCGCCTGACCAATGTACCAATTCGTGTAATAGGGTAGAATAGTAGCCCTCCGTTGCGGTACAACTTTGCGTATCTTGGAAAGCCTCAATCTTGGGCATATAGATTTTATCTTCGCTTGGACGATAAAATGCACCGTCTGTACCGTGTTCGATTACGGCTTGTGTGTTTTCTACAAAGCTATCGACAACCTCGATACGGCGAACCAAAGGTACGATGTTGGTTTCAGGCTTTGCTTCTTGCGGGGTGTAACTGTTTAACTGGCAGCGATTGAAAACATAGTATGATTTCAGATAAGGGATTTTCTGCAATTCGCCCTTTTCATCTTCTTTTTCGAGAAAGTCATAATAAACGATCATCGAACCTTTTTCGCCTTTACGGATGCTTTCTTTCTTTTCCGACCATTGCTTGAATGTCGCCCATTCAGCAGTATCGAAATTCTTTTCCAGAGTTGCACCCCATAGCAGAACGATGTTGATGCCCTGATAATGGTTGTTAGTCACCATATTGTAAGGTAGATCAAAGAACCCTTTGCTTGATAGACCTTGCCACGGCTGACGCCACGGAATAGTTCCTTTTTCAAGCTGAGAGATAATCGTGTCCGTGACCTCTTGGTGAATATCACGGTATTTCGTTTGCGGTTTTTCTTGTGATAAAGCTTGTGTTGTCATTTGTAACTCCTTTACTGTTAGGTTGTGATGACAGGGGATTTCAAACCGGTGCTTGAGCGACAAGCCGGCTGTTATTTTGGTTGGGCGGGTGAATGGCTGCGAAGCAGACAGAGGAAAATAATAGTTGGTGACGGAGCGGTATCGGTTATATCCTGCCGTCACATCATCAACCTTACTTGACTGTAAAGAGTGACCACAAATTACAAATCAAGCTTTGCCATGTGTGCCGCATTTACGTCTTTATATGGCTGATAGAGGCAATTCATCGGACAGAACACAATGTTCTCCTGCTTGAAAATATCAATCAATTTTGGAGTGGCTTTCTTGCCTGCAAGGTCATTATCAAGCCAAGAGTAACCGAATGTGTAGCCATAGCTTTTGACATACGGCATGACCTGTTTCATGCAACCAAGCGAGTTCAGGATTATGGTGTCGCTCTTTAGAAGCTTGCCGTTGCGTTGGGTAATGACGGAAAGATAGTCAAACATTCCCTCGAAAATATTGATCCCCTTTGGCGGTTTATTATCACTTCCTCGAATAAAGGAAATGCTTTTTTGTCCGATGCACCCCTTGAAAAAAGCATTTCGCAATTCGTAACCCTCATCTTCGTTAGGCAACCCCAAAGCGAAAATCGTTTTGCCTGAGTTCTCGTTGATAAAGCTGACCTGCTTTAAGAATTTCTCGGCAACCGTAAGCGGAATACCGCGCTGTTCAAGATAATGTTTCATGGCGATATTCTTGATCGAGGAAACGGATTTAAGTGTTAAGGCGGGTGGCTGTTCTTCCTGTTCATGTGCGGCTGGGGGGGCATAGTCGATTTTACCGTCTATGGCGCTATCGAGCCATTTGAGAGCAGCCGAAACGGAATTGTCTTGTCCAAGCTGTTGCAAAATAGCCTGGACAAGCGAGATTGTATCACCGCCCTTTCCCTCGCCGAAATCAAACCACAGGTTTTTATGGTTGTGGACATGAAAGCTTGCGGTCTTTTCATTACGGAATGGTGACAAATACCAACTTTCTTTTTCGGTCTGTTTTGTGGGATATAAATTGAGTTTTGCCAAAATTTGGGCAAGCGGAATACGCTTGGCTGTTTCGATTTGCATCGAAGCCTCCTAAAAATACGAATTGTGAAAATGAAGTAAGGAACGGCTGATTGCCGTTCAAAGATTACCGGACTGCTTGTGAAGCGATAAAGGCATCCAGTACGGATTTACGATAACGCACGGAACGGCCGATTTTGATCGGTTGCAGATTGTATCGTTTGGTGCAATCCCAAACGGCCAGTGTTCCTGCTGTGAATCCCGTATATCGGGCTGCCTGTTTTCTATTAAATAGTGTGTCGTGGTCGTTAATATTCATTAATGAATAGCCTTTATGTAGTTAATATATACAAGAATATAATTCGGTTTTATTTTACCGAATCAAATGCGGGTTAAGCTTGTAACATATCTGCTATGTTCAATTCAAAGATTTGAACTTCATTAATAACGAATAAGAACAATTAACATATTATGCTATTCATTTATTGGCCTATGGTATGTACAAATCAATCTGAATTTGAAAATGTTATGAAACTTTTCTATTCATCATTTAGTTCTACGGGATTCTTATATCCGAGAGTTAACCATGTGTATTGCATGAAAGCTAAAATGAAATTGATAGGTGTTCGTTTGATGGGCTTGAATGTTGTAGGTGTTAAGTTCAGATCATAAAGTTGGCTTATGATTTTATTTCCACGACCATAGCGTATAAAACGTTCCTTGAAATCACGAAGTCCATCACCAAAATTATGTTTTGCTACACTATCAAAAGCATAAGAAAGTTGTCCAATGTTAAGTAATTTAAAGCCTAAATCAATATCCTCACCACCTGCAATCCTTATTTTTTCGTTGAAGCCACCAACCTTATAAAATGCAGGTCGCCAAACAAGGCAGTTAGCAGTGACTAAATAATCAGGTCTTGATTGATTAGGTTGTTCATAAACTTTTGGAGGTATAAGAATTTCCTGTTGTTCGTAATATTTTGAAATAATATCGGAGCCATAAGCTTCTATATTACCCGCATAGCCAATAGAACCATTTTGTACTTTTAAATAGCCTGTAAGAAAGCTTTTTGTAGGAATACAATCGCTATCGGTAAATAAAATCCAGTCCGTTTGAGAATGATTTACCCCCATATTTCGAGCGCTTGCAGGGCCGATTTTAAGACAAGTCAAGAGCTGTACCGGAATAGGGAAATCATTTTTTTTTAGTTCGATCTTAGGTTCCGAATTATTATCTACGATGATTATTTCTTTAGGGAAATTTTCAAATGTGTGGGTTTCAAAAAACTCGGTCAAAAAGAGATCAATACCTTTTTGATTGTTTTTAACTGGGATAACAATAGTAATCTCGTTAGTTGTTAGGAGTAATTCTGATTTGAATATATGTTGCTTGGTTGGCTTAAACCCTAAGCGACTAATCATTGTCATATTTAATATTTTTAATAACGGTGCTTTTTTATAAGAATTGATAACTTATGGAATAGCATTTTAGGCAATCAAATATGTTTATGATTGCTGTGTTCGCATAAAACTATAAATAGTTTGAGGTATGCTAATTGGTCTTTGTTAATGTGACGTTGGTTGGTATTGTAAAGGTACTTGGCTGATCCATGCCCCGCATCCCTTGTGGTAAGGTAACTTTCCATTGTGCCGTGTTTGGATTGGTAGAATTTATTTTCATTTCCAATTGCCCTCGAACCCCAGTAGGGTATGCCGGATTTACCTGTCCTGTAACATCGTATATTGTCCCCGACATCCTGTAATTATCTATTACTCTAGCTGAAGTTAGAACGGTTGACCATGGAGTAGGTGAAGTTCCAATATTAATTTCAGATGTGTAGACGATTTGCTCGTTCGGCTGACCGTAATTTTGTACAAGCTTGTAGTGTCCTCGTAATTCGTCCGTGTAATATCTAGGAGCCTCCGCTGTATAATCAACTTTGGTTTCTTTCCAGAGCTGTATAACAAAGGTTTGATTGCCGTTTTGGTAAATCCATTTGCCGATGAATGGTGCGTAATGATTATTGATGTCCTTGTAATAGTAGGTATATAACTGTAACTTCCTAAAATTAGAGTTATATAATTGCTTTGCATCTTCTACTTTTTCTGCTTGGGCATAAGAGAAAGAAGCAACGAATAATAGTAAACCAAGACTGAATATCTTTTTCATGGTAAATAGGTTTAATTTGGACATGGTTTTCTGATGATACTATTTGTTTTTGAATCCAATTCTAATTTTTCAAAACTGGTAAACGTTTCATCAACTTCAAAGAGGTTTATTCCTAAGTTTCCAGCTTTTATAAATTTTAAAAACTTTTTCGTATCATCTATAGGATTTGATTGTGAGTGTATGCCGTCATCGGAGTTGTAAGTGTTATCAATTAAAACGCCTGTTTTTAACAGTCTTGTCATGTCAACTGGCGTACCCATTCCTGCCGATTCACAAGGATAACAAAACGGTTCCAGACACGTTGCGCAGTTTATAGTCATGGCATATCGTGTGCCATCAGCGGTAATCACATAGAATACGAAATTATCTAGGTCTATTTTATTTTTCTGAATAAGATTACTTATTACTGCCATATCTCCAGATGAAAATATCGAATATGTACCTGTCCCGTCAGAACCGTATGCGTCATGCGTATGTGCTAGCATTACGTATGGTTGACTTGGGTTTGTATTGATTTTAATCATACCGCCAGTTCCTTGTGGAATAGTCTGAAACGGATTAGCTGTTTGCGCTGTTGCTGATTTATCAATAAATATGCCGTTTTCGTGATTTTGTGATGTTGTTCCTGCAAGATTTACAAGTTCCTGTTTCAGGCTTGGAAATTTTGTAAATTGATCCGATATCGTGATACAATCTGCTGGAGTAAGATATACAGGTGCTGTAATAACAGGCGGATTTGTACTTCCATTATTGCCTGGGCTGCTACCGCTTCCGCCACCGGAATGACCACCACCAGTATTTCCACCTGTTGAGCCGCCATCACCACCCAAGCCGCCGCCAAAACCACCGTCCCCCGAACCACTATTGCCGCCACCGCCTATAGACATACTGCAATCCACAGTCGTAACTGAAAAAAGGTGACTTGAGTCATTGCAATACTGTGTAGCTACATGCGGTTCTGTTGACCCTCCTGCTGTCCATGCCTGATTGCACATCCAAACAGTTGCNNACCGTGCCTTTGAAATGAAAAGAATGATGTTCTTCGCTTGGTGTTAGCGGTGCTGTCGGTGTGTATTTAACAAGATACGCATTCGCCTGATTCAATGAATCAATACGAATGACAAGGTTCTCGAAAAAATCAGGGTTAGAGATTTCGCGTTTGATCTGGAATGTATAGCTTGTATAAGATCCGTCCTTAATCACTTTGGCAATATCGGGCATAATGGAAAATCCGTGTGTATCTTCCATAACGGTTTTGGCAGTGCTGCCTTTTTTCTGTTTTCCCTTATTCAATCTTGAAAGGGCTGTAATAAACTGTTCTTCTTTTAGCAGCATATCAAAAGTGCTGTTTCTTATGCTTATTTTTTCCTGATAGCTTTCTTTGCTTATTGCATCATGTTCCAGTTCGCATCCGAACAGAATAAATACAACCAAAATCATCACAGGAAAGCAGGCGTGTAATTTTCTATGGTTCATTTCCTTGAGTTATTAATAATCGCAAATATTGTATTTTTTTGAATAAAAATATTTGTGATTTTCCGTAAATTGGTGCAATACGTGTAAAAATACGTATTTATACGTATGCGTTTTACGGATGTTGATATTTAAAAAGTGTTTTTATAATTTGACCTTTCGGTTTTACTGGCACAATTGCCAATTTTAAAACATTTAAAAACCCCGATCGTTAAACATATCGGGGCTTTCGTTTGAATAGAGTTTTTGCGAATAGCAAATTTGGGATTAGTCTATCCCGAAACAGGTAATTTTGATTTTGTTACCCATACTCATACCCTCGGTCGAGTTCGGTACAAAAGCATATTCCCCTGTAGATGTATCGTTTGGTAATTTAACTTCATAGATACCGTCTTTTAGCTTTTTATAAACAGCTTTGATTTTAGGCTCTCCCGTATCTTTCGCTTTTCCGCCCATAGCATAACTACCGACAAGGAAGCTTCTTTTTTTCTTTTTCACTGTGGCTTTCAAAATTACATAGGCTTCGGCAGGATCAATCCCCTTATCAACCTTAATAACGAATGTCGGTAGCTTATCTTTGGCAAACCGAATATCTGATTTATCGGTAAATACGGTATATAAAATGTCAACACCGCCATAGCCTAATGCTTTGGATTTCGTATCAAATTGCGCTTCGATACGTTCCAGATCAGATAATTTTTTGTCTTGCCATAGATACGGACGACCGGAGTATTCAGGATTTTGGGCAAATGCAGTCATTCCGATAAAGAATAACATTGTCGTTAGAATATATTTTTTCATTGTCCTTGATTTAGAATATTATAAATAAAATGGTTACTCAATGCGGATAGAGTATAAGCCCCCCTCTAAACAACCGATATAAAGCTTGTCTGCTTTCTTGTTGCCAACATTCATGGTTATAGTCATTAACCCGTTACCGCTTTCTGCAATGTTGTTTTCAGCTATTACTTCATTGCCATTACACAAGCTAATTCTTCCAAGTCCGTAACTTGCGATAGTTATCGTGACTTTTTGGATAGCAGGTAAATTACTGACATCGGCAATCAATGTATTATAACTTCCTGTACCGATAGCGATTGCACTTTGCTCACTTGCATCGAAAGTTACATTTTCTAAAACGGCATTATTTGAATCGGCACAGTCTGACCAACCTGTCGTATGATGATAGGTGTTTCCTGCTTTGACGATTATACCATTGAGGTTAACTGACGTGGCATTATTCGGCACAGTCATACCTCTAAAATCGAAATCTATCGGAAGCACGATACCATTGCCGTTATTTGTTGCTTCGTTGTCGTCACTTGAACAGGAAGAAAATATGAAAGAACAGACTGAAAGAAATAGAAATACTTTTTTCATATATTTAGATTTATTGGTTATTGGTTTTTCCTAAAACAATATCTTTTACTTTGTCAAAGAGAACTTCTGCTTCGTTCAATCCTAGACCTTTGGCAATCGCTATGTTTTTTGTTCCGTAGCGCATACATATTTTGTAATTTGAATCCGCTACGATTTTCCTGATTTCTCGACCGCTTTGCTTTGCGAGATTGGTTGTTTGCGACATTGCCCCGACAAGACTTGGTGAATACCCGATAACTGTCGTGCTAACCACCATTTCGCTTTCATTGCCGTATGTGTCCTGAATAAAATAACTGTGGATATGGTCATTGTCATACGTTTTACTTCCTATGATTATGCCTTTTGTCGTTACTCGGAATGTGTTCGTATTTCTTGTGCGTAGAAAATTGATAACAAATGTGATTATTAATCCGAGGATAATCATAACAACAAACCAAAGGATAAATCCCGAAACGACACTGCTTGGCTCTAGCATAAAAACTATTATAATAGCGGGGATAGCGGTGATAAGTGCCAATGAAAAAGTAAGTTTGTAGCTAAATGGGGTTTTCTTATACTGAAATACGGTATCGTTTCCCTCTTTGTGCGTTGTAAAATTGTATTTTGCCTGTACTGCGCTATTCATATAAAAGATGTTTTTAGATTGATATTTTTCTTTTATCCTGTTTCTAAATACACTAAGCAAACAGGAAAGCTTAGGTTCTTAAATTGTAGATTATGTTTTCATGAATTTTATGTATTTTTGTTTCTACAAAGATTTATAGAAACCTGAAACTTGATTGTGACAGTTTCGGGGTAAATCATACCGATATTGTCTAAAATTATACCCTATTTATGGCTACACAAACACGAAACAAAATCCGAGCTATCCGAGAGATAAAGGGTTACAGTCAGGATTTTATGGCAGAGAAAATGAACATTTCTCAAAAGACTTATAGCCGTATTGAAAGCGGGAATGTTAAGCTCGATATTGACCGCTTGAAGCAGATTTCTGAACTACTGGAAGTTGAACCGAGCGCATTGCTTGATAACGAAACCAACGTGTTTAATTATTACGATAAGGTGAATAACTCAGGCACGTTTTATAATATTTCGTCAGAGGAATATATTTCACATCTGAATAAGGAAATTGAATATTTAAAAGAGCAGAATGAAAGATTAATGCGTATGTTAGAAAATAAAGGCTGATATATAGTAATATATAGTGTTAGTAAATATTATTTCAACATTATACCAATTCCTCTTTCAATAGAAGCTCGAACAGGATCAAGATATAATCTTGCATAAATTTGCGTAGATTGTAATGATTTGTGTCCTAAGCTCTTTCCAATAATTAGCAAACTTGATCCTGTAATAGCCTGATAGCTGCCGAATGTTCTACGTAAATCGTGAATACGAAGATCCATTAATCCTACAGGAAGCGTTATTTTGGCTCTTTCTGCATCTGCCAAAATTCGTTTATATGCACTATCTACACTTTCATAGGTGTCCAATAATAAATCTTCAGCACGAACGAGTTGTGTGTACTGCTGATCGCTATTCAAAAGATAAATTGTGGCTTTTTGTTTAGTACGCTTCCAAGCACGTTTGAAATTTATAAAATGCTTACTGTCATCATCCTGACTTGGAAAAACCCAATCGCTTTTCGCATGTTTTTTTCTTTCCTTCAATATATCCATTGCTTGTTCAGCCAAAGGCACATTGAGTGGGTCGTCATTTTTAGTTAGAGAAATACGCCAAATATTCAAATCCCAAATTATATCTGCCCAACGCATTTTTTGAGTGTCAGTTCGGCGTACTCCAACAAGTAGTAATATCCACAAGTAATGCTTCGCAGTCATATTGCTTTCTTCCTCCAAAGCTTTTATCAAGCAAGGCATTTCATTTGGTAGTACAAAGCGCTCTCGCGGTTTTTCTCTGTATTTTTTTATTCCGGCAGCAGGATTTGAACCATTCCAACCCCATTCGATAGTTTTGTTATACATGCCCCTGATACGTTCAAGTATTCTATTTGCTTGATACATACCACTATCATCGTGAACTTTCTCTATCAATAATTTTACTTCAGTTTTTTTGATATCGCTTATTTTTCTCTTGAACCAATGTCCAAGAAACTTCGGTATTTCGCGTTCATCGTACATCCAAGAACGTTTATGCTTTTTACTGTAACGCTCCATATATTCTTGGAACATTTCTTCAAATGTGTATTCTTTTTTGATTTCTCGCACGCAGTCTTGTGGATTAATACCATTAGCAATATCAGCTAATTTACTGATTGCCATTTTTCGCGCATTCTCAATTGTTAAATCGGGAAACGTACCCAGAAAAATACGTTCGGGATATCCTTTAATCTTTTTATAAACGTAGAACGACTTTGTGCCACTGGTGCGCACATTAAGTATCAGTCCTTTGATTTTTTCATCGCTATAATCTGCCCGTTTATTTTGCGGAGTTGGCAGATTTTGAATTGCTTGTTTAGTGAAATTAATACGCTTACTCTCCATAAAACTGCACCTATCCTCTAAATATGGTTCTACCGTGGTTCTACCTCACACGGTAATTTTAGTTCAATTTGAACAATAGAGAATAAAGACTAAATTTCAAGTAAGATATTGTATTATATGGCATAAATAACAGCCTTTAACTACCATTAAAGTAGACATAATATAGCTTAAATCTGACTCATAACCTGAAGGCCGCAGGTTCAAATCCTGCCCCCGCAACCAATAAAATCAATCACTTATCCAATATTTAAAATGCACCATAGAATCCGGTTCTACTGTGGTTCTACCTAAACGGTTAATGTTTTTATTTGAGGGTTTTGTTTTCTATCATTAATAGAATCCGATTTTTGACATTAAATGAATATGCTTCGCTACTTGATTCCCATTGTTCTTAACTCTGGGAAAAATCAAAAATCCTGCTTCTTAATCGTTCCAATCAAGTATTAAGGATTTGCCATTTATCAACTGGTGATACTTCTGGAACGGTTTTCAATCCAAAGCAGGTATTTGCAGTTGTATTAAAAGCCAATGCAAGTGGAATTATTCTCGCTCATAATCACCCGTCTGGCAGTCTTTGACGAAGTGATGTTGACGATCAAATCACACAGAAACTATACAAAGCAGATAAGCTTCTTGATATTGAGGTTTTAGACCACTTGATAATTACAAAAGAGGACTACTATTCCTTTGCGGATTCAGGGCGTTTAGGTGTGGCGTTTAAAACAAAAGCAGCTATAAAGCCGCTTTTGTTTTAAGAAATACTTGTTCGATTAACAAGGAAATATATCAAACTGTCTGCATTGATAGCCAATTGCCTATCAATCATTTCGGCCTCATTAGTTATAGGATTATCCAATACTATTCTTTCATCCCAATTTAAACCTGAAATATGTGCATTTACAGAACGATTTACTTCAATTGAATTAGAAAAGAAAACGCCGTAGACATTATAAAAGTTTTCTTTTCCTCTTTGTATCATTTTTTCTATGTCATTTGGATGCAGATGTGATGAAATAAAGGCTATATCGGTAGGATTAAAATGTTTGTCAAAAAAAATATCTATTGTTTCATAAGTAGATATTTTTTCCTGAAAGCTCCTATTCCCGAATGAAGCTTTCAAATATTTACGCTTTATTTCTGGGTGCATGATATTAAAAGCAAGGTTAACATCCAGTTTTTTGTATTTAAGCCCACATAATCTTTCTACAATGAGCTTTTGTAGCGTGGTCTTTCCGGTTCGATCATCCCCTATAAGAATGAAAAGCATTTTTGTTTTTGCTGACATATAAATATCTATCGTAAGGTTGAGTTCAAAATATCATCTGGTGTTGGCAAATCTAGATCGGTTATTGCTTGGGCTAATGTTAATGTTGTATCACCTTTTCTAAATACTATATCCCATTCATATTTTAATGAGCTACCATCAATAGAAGTAACAGCAATTTGTCGTACATCATAATCAGGTGCAGCTTCCTTATAATAATCAACTATTTTTTCTCTATCAAATTCTATATATTTCATAATGTTGGTGTTTTTTACGAAATGTAATTAAAATTATTTAAAAAAATAAATTTTTTCGTATATATAATATTTTATTTAACTCCCAATTACCGCCACCAAAGCATCGTCTGCATCCTTATAAATGAAAGCTGACTGATAGCCGATTGTAGTTCTGACATCACTATGACGATAAAGCTTTTGCAACATTTGGATTGGTACTTTGTCACCCGCCAATGTTGCAAAAGTATGTCTGGCAATATGGGTTGTCAATTTACCCTCAATCTTCGCCATTGGGGTAATGTATTCAGTAAGTAGTTTGTTACACCTGTTGACTGCTAAAAAAATTTCTTCCTTGATTTTGAATGTGTCCTTTAGGTCTATTCCTTTGAGGTCGGTAAATATAAAATCATCTTTGGACGTTTTGAGGTGTTCGTATTTCTGCAAAATACGCCAAGCCTTTTCAGTCAGGATCAAAGAGCCAGACTTGTTGTTTTTACCCATTGTGTAATAAAGGCGATCATTTTGAAAGTCCGACCATTTTAAGCGTAATACGTCCGAAATCCTCATACCTGCAAAATAGAATGAAGTTAGCCATTTGTTACGGGCATCATCCCACTTGGGATTGGTAAGCTCTATCAGTTCAAGCTTGGCAACATCTTCGGCATTTAACCCGCGTTTAGTGCTTTCAGGTAGCTTTATAGCAATTTTTTCGGTACTATTCCCGAACGGATAATATTTTTTATCTAACACACCTTTATTTATAGCTTGATTAAAAACAGCGCGGATTACCATGAGGTAATTTGCAATCGTTCTGTCGCTTAGTTTTCTTTCGGATTTTAAGTGTATTTTTAATAGCTCTATCAATCCGACATTTATATCAGAAAAAGCAATATCACTACCGTTCAGAAATTCTCTAAAATATTTTACACGCGCTTTATCAGCGTTGTAACAATTAAAATTACCTGTATCCTGCAAGCGTTTGAGATAGATTGTTGCTTGTGTAAAAAAGGTAGCGCCACCTTTAGGTTTAATCTTCTGCTTAATTGCCTTGACTGATACCTCATCTTTCAGTGTTTCAGCTTCAAGGGATTTATCACTGGCTGCCGCTTTCTTGGAGAGAATAAAATTATTCAAGCGTTTTGAATTGGGATGTGATGATTTAACGCGCTGTTCAGATTCAATCCATTCTTCTGGTTTGATATTGTAACCGAGATGGATAAATGAAGTTTTCCTATCTTTGGTAATACGGATTGCTAGGGGATAAGTACCGTCCTTGTTCACCTTCTTCCGCAAAACAACTTTGATTGTCGCCATAGTGCATTGAATTTATATTCAATACAAAGCTATAAAAAAAGGTACAACATAGGTACAACAAATGGCGTTTTTTTATGGTTTTAAATGAAATGCTATTTTTATAAAACCCAGTATAACAAGGATTTTTAAATCATATAGAGCCATATTGATATATAAAATGAGGGTTCGAACCCCTCATCGCCCACCAAAAAACTCCTTAAGAAATTAAGGAGTTTTTTATTTTAATATACCTTCCTAATACAAACCGTCTGGTTTGTTTACTGTTTAAAAAACAAATCTCACCTTATCAGAAAAACGTCAATCATAGTTTTTTAAAATTATAGCCTGATTAAGTTTACCCCGCGGGAACTTGAAAAATGGAATTAAAGACAAACAGATTAAGTAATCTGCATAATCATTACCCCCGGTTTATCATAATTTAGAGGTCTGGGCTTAATTCAAAGATAGTTTAATGTGTAGGAAAATTATGTTTCATTTAACTTAAACCATAGATATTATTAACAGTTGCTAAAGCAAATTATTATATGTTTGGCCTTAACAATCAAATTCTATTTTATGAAAAAAAACTATTTACTAATTATCATTTTCTTTGCCTTTTATTCTGTAAATGCTCAAAATGAAAACGCTGAAAATGTGAAAAAAAATGAATTAAAATTAAATGTAGTTATCCCGCTAGTTGGCAGTGCATTTGAAGGGACTTACGAAAGGAACTTAAACAGTAAGTCTTCCATAGGTGTTACGGGTTTGTATGTATTTAATGATAATAAAAATGAGGATATGAATTATTTTGTATCACCCTATTACAGAAGATACTTTGGGAAGAAATTTGCTTCTGGTTTTTTTGCCGAAGGATTTGGAATGTTAAGTTCAATAGATGGAAAAAAAATATACACATCAGAAGATCATTCAGTATATACAGAAAATCCCGATGTTATTGATTTTTCACTTGGAGTTGGTTTAGGAAGTAAATGGGTTACTAAAAGTGGAATTATATTTGAAGTTAATGCTGGCTATGGAAAACTATTATTTAACGCTGATAAAACTGACCATACCATAGTTGCGAGATTTGGTTTTCATGTAGGCTATCGATTTTAAAACAATAATTGAATAACACTTTTTAGAACGTCGGGCATAATTAAAGTTACTAACGAAAATACCAATCAGTTAATACTACTGGTAACAACGATTTCACGCTATTGTTGTTTTCGTTGTGGAAGTTTTAAGATCAAAATATTCTTCATTTTATATTTTTGAAAAAAGTCAAAATTGGGATTAAGTGTTCGATTACAGCCCCTGATAGTCCACACTAACACAAAAAACCGCTATTGGTAACAATAGCGGTTTATTTATTACAACTCATTGCTATAATGGGTCATTTTTTCTTCTTCATGTTTAGTAAAATAAAAATGGGATCCTTAATGGTAATTTTTAAATTAGTACATTTACTTTTGTTATAAGTCACGTTGTTTTTAACATACAAATGGCCTTTACATCTATTTAAAGTCTACAATTTTTTATACCCTAAAATGTCCATATTAAAAAATATAAGGGAGCAACAAAATCTTACTCAGGAAGAATTAGCGGATCGATCCGGTATTTCGACAAGAACAATACAAAGAATTGAAGCGGGAACAAAACCGAAAGGATATACCCTAAAAATATTAGCAAAGACATTAGGTGTTAAAGAGGAAGAGTTACTGCACAAAAAAATACAGGAAGCAATTGCAGGAAATCCGGAAGAGAAGGCAATCCGTATGGAAGAACCGGTTTTAGTAAATTATTCATTAATAAAATTAATCAACCTTTCGTCGATACTCTTTGTCATTCTTCCTCCCCTTAATATTCTTCTTCCGGTTGTATTGATGTTTGCAACGAAGCAGAAAAATCAGGTAATCAGGCAAATTATTTCGATTCAGATTATCTGGACAATTGCAGCGCCCATTATATTTATGATGGTAATTTTTACAAAGCCTGGAAATAAGGTTACATTGTTTACGATGATAGTACTGGCTTTAGTGAATATTTACATAATCCTTAGAAATGCAATGGAGATCGATAGAAATAAAAAGCTGTATTATAGGTTGAATTTCAGTATGATATAAGTTTGTCAGGTATTTGTCGGGTTATTGTCGGGAAGATTTTTATGATTTACGGAAACGTATTTTTAATCTTTGCCGAAAACACGAACAATGGCAAAACAACTTTTTTTAGGCTTCATTTTGCTCATCACTTTTGCGCCGGACAGTAAAGCTCAGGTTGAGCGAAATTCCCGTTTATACACTACAATACTTTTAAAAGACAGCCTGCTTTTTAATGCAGGGTTTAACACCTGCGACATATCCCAATTTGAAAACCTGCTGGCTGACCAGTTTGAATTTTTTCACGATAAGGATAGTATTTCAAACAAACAAAAGTTTCTTAATGATTTAAGAAATGGATTATGCAAATCACCAACAAGCTATCGATCAAGAAGAGAATTGGTATCAGGAAGCACCCGGGTTTTCCCGCTGTATAAAAAAAACGTTTTGTATGGAGCGGTTCAAACAGGCGATCACCGGTTTTACGAAACCATTTCAGGTAACAAAGAAACGTATGCAGGTTCGGCAAAATTTACGCATGTCTGGCTGTTGCAAAAAGGTGTCTGGAAACTTGCTAAAGGTTTGAGTTTTGACCACCAGGACACCGATAGTACCCGTTACCAAGCTGCCGGTTTTGATAATGATGCGGCAATAGAAAAATGGATGAAGGAAATCCATCTGCCAACTTTAGGAATCGGGGTTATTAAAGATGGAAAATTACAGCAGGTAAAGGTTTTCGGATCGTTGCAAAATGGAATTTCGGCACCCTATAATACTATTTTTAATGTAGCGTCATTGACCAAGCCGGTGACTGCAATGGTAGCATTACAATTCGTTAGTTCAGGCAAATGGAATCTGGATGCGCCTGTTTATAAATATTGGACTGATCCCGATGTTGCACAAGATGAAAAACACAAAATACTGACGACAAGACATATTCTTACACATCAAACAGGATTTCCCAATTGGCGATGGAATAATGAGGATGGAAAGCTGCATTTTGAATTTACTCCGGGAACAAAATATCAGTATTCGGGAGAGGGTTATGAATACCTGCGGAAAGCACTGGAAAATAAATTTCATAAATCACTGGGCCAATTAGCGGCAGAAATGATCTTCAAGCCATTGAAGATGACCGATACAAAATATATTTGGACGGAAAGAACAGATAGTACAAGATTTGCAAGGGGATATAACAACCAGGGCAGGCCTTATAAAACGGTTAAGCATAAAATGGCAAATGCGGCAGATGATTTGCTGACAACGATAGCGGATTATGGCAATTTTCTGGTAAGCGTGCTGAATGGTGATGGATTGTCAGAAAAGGTATTTACAGCTATGATGAGCAAACAGGTTGCCATCAAAAAGGATAAATATTTTGGATTGGGTTTTGAAATCTATGATTTAGGGAACGGAGCGATTGCATTATCGCACGGCGGTGCCGATCAAGGCTGTCAGACAATCGTGTTTTTATTGCCTGAAACCAAACAAGGGCTTATCATATTTACTAATGCAGATGAGGGGTATAAAGCTTATGAAAAAATCCTGACGCACTATCTGGGCGAATACGGAAGAAAAATAATAGCTATAGAAATGCATGCAGAATAATATGGTACGGCAGCCTTCATGTTTTTAGTCTGTGCTTTATAGGTAATGCCAGAAGCGGGATCCCCGGTTTTTTATTCATACAATAAGTAATAGTTATTTAAATAGAAACAGCAAGAAACCGGCGTTGCTATTTTGTGTTTTATTTAAGAGTGATACCGTTTATATTTGTAAGTGATATCATATAAAACCACATCTTAATGAAACAGCTACTTCAAATCCTTTTTCTTTTTTTGACAACGTATGGATTTTCTCAGCAAAGCCTGCCGGTTATAAAGGCTGCCTCCAAAGCGGCGACTATACACGAAGAGGGACAGCTCAAAAGAAAATGGAACGTAAGTCCGGAAATAAAAATAGATGCTTTTACGACCAATAAACTGATCCGTCCGACAGCCATAAAATTTAAAACCGATATTGATTCCATCGGCTTTATCCTGAAACCGGGGCAGTACAAAGACTTTATTGTTTTGCTGAATGGCAAGGATTCCTGCTATACAAGAATTGAAAGTCCGGTAATCAAAGATTTCAGGAAATTAAAGCCGGAAATCCATGATACGATTCCGCTTTTCATCAATAGCCAGAATACGATTTCCGTTAAGGCTGTCCTGAATAAAATAGATACCTTAAACCTGAATTTCGATTCCGGAGGCACAGAGCTGGTGCTGATAGAAGAAACGCTGAATAATAAAGTGAAAAGTAAATTAAAACTTTACAACACCCCTTACGAAGTTGCGATCGGGAGCAGGGTGTATAAAACGAAAGTATACGATACCAAGGTAACAGGAAATGGTACCGACGGGCTTATAGGCTGGGATCTTTTTGACGGAATGATTGTAGAGCTTAATTATGATAAAAATATAATGGTGATACATTCCAGGCTGCCTAAAGCTTTAAAGCGTGACAAAGCAGCTGTAAAACTGAATATGAAGTATTTTAATTACCGCTTTTTTACAGCGGCACAAATTGCCCATCGCGGAACTAAAGTAAACGACTGGTTCCTGTTTGATACGGGTTACCAAAGAACTGTAATGCTGGATAATGACCTGCTAAGAGAACAAAAATTTCCTGCCGATCAAATGGAAGTGATTAAGAAAGTGATCATGCGCGGTACCAAGAACAACGAAATTCCTGTAATAACCTCAAATCTGGAAAGCCTGAAAATAGGGAAACACGAACTTAAAAATGTTCCTGCACAAATAATGACAACCAGTAAAACGATGTTTGATGCCAACATTCATATCCTGGGGAATGAGGTTTTGAAAAGGTTTAATACTTTTATGGATTTTCAGGAAAATGTTGTTTACCTGCAGCCGAGTCATTTATTTAATGCAGATTATATCGAAAAGACATAAGGTGTGCTTTTGGAAAGTTCCTGCTTCAAAGCAATCCATGATATCGGTAATTTTAAATGGTATTAAAAGGGGAGCGGCCGTCTGGCTGTAATTCCGGATACTTTATAAAAAAAAACCACAGCTTAGCTGTGGTTTTTTTATTTATTGGTCATAACTTTTCTCGATTTCTTTTAGTGCATTGATAATGCTTTCTGTTTTGTCATACTCTTTGCGCATCTGTTTTTTACCAATGATAAAATAGGCTATGAGCATCCAGGCAATAAAGACGGTTAAGCCGACGGTTTTGAACATTACCGACATTGGCTGCATCACTTCTATAAAGTAAAGTCCGCTGGCAATGCTTAACAGGACAAAATAAAGCAGTGTGTATTTGGTACTTACTTTCTGCTGGAAACTGTAAAAATGCTCCATTTCAGATAAAACTACTTTTGGCGAAAGGGTCAGGTCAATTTTTTTCAGCATGTTAAGCTGGTACAAACGTAACGCGGAATAGGCTAAAATAGTGAGCAGCATTAAGGCTACGCCGGTAAATGTTGTTGCCATTTTAAAGTCAATGCCGCAAACAATTCCGCCGATAGCGACAGTGGTTAATAAAAGTACCATAACCTGTATGATGATCTTATTTGCCATTTGCTTTTTCGCTTTCTTTGCTTTATCGATAATGACGGTAACATCCGGAAGTGTGCTTTCTTTTTGTTGCTGCCACAGCTCTTTCAGATTATCAAACTCTTTCATATTTCTTATAGATTGTGCTTAACTGTTGTTTAATACGGTGGATTTTTACTCTCAGGTTGCCTTCTGAAATTTCGGTCGCTGCGGCTATTTCTGCATAGGGAACGTCTTCCAGCAGCATCGTAATGATCAGCCTGTCGGATTCTGCCAGTTCACTGATGCATTTGTATAGCAGCTGGATCTGTTGTTCTTTACTGTCGAGCTCATCTGTTTTTAAATGGATGTTGCTGTTTTCAATAGCCGTTGTCTTTTTGTTTTTTTGAGAACGGATATGATACAGGCAGGTGTTCACGGCAATACGGTATATCCAGGTAGCTATTTTGGATTCTCCCCTGAACTTGTCATAGTTTTGCCATACTTTGATAAAAACCTCCTGAAGCAGATCGTCGGCTTCCATCGCGTTTCCGGTGTATCCGAGGCATATCCGGTGTATTTTAGCCGCGTATTGGGCGTATAAATCCCTGAAAACGGTATCTCTTTGCTGCTCTAATGTCACGTGTGCTTATTTTGAATTTAAAAAAGTATCGATTTCCGTATAAAACCATTCCGGCTGGTCATACATGATAAAATGTTTGCTGTCGGCAACTTTAATGGTTTTGTTTGGAAGGGCGGCATATTGCTGGTTGTAAATTTTCGCACTGTTTTCTTTGGTGTTGAACAAGCTTGTCAGTACCAATACAGGACTTTTAATGCGGGCAATATCTTTTCGCAGGTCTGTTAATGACATTTCGATAATCGTGGCACCAAGAGTTCTTCTGTCGCTGGCGTAGCTCCATTCGGCAATCTGTCTGGCTCTGGTGGAGTCCTGAACTTGGTATAGCATCGCTTTGGTCATATAATCCACATACCCTTCGTTTGGAATGGCTTTAAAGTTGTTGATAACGGCTTCCAGGTTGTATCTCGGATCGTCTTTTAAAGAATCGGCTGTAATGTCGGGATTGGTTAAGGCGGAAATAAACGGAACACCATCCACGCAGATTAATTTGCCAAATAAATCCGGTTCGCTGCTGGAAAGCCAGAGTCCCATAAAAGCACCAAGACTATGACCGATTACAATAGGCTTGTTCAATTTGTTTGTTTTTACATAGGCTATGATTTCATTGTGAACAGTTTGTAGTATCGGGCTGTCTATTGGTTTTGTTCCGGCATAACCGGCAAGGGTTAAAATGTGCAGTTGGTATTTGTTTTTTAAATGATCGGCAGTCTCTTTCCACACATCGCCGCTGCAGGAATACCCCGGGATTAATACTACCGGTTTTCCTTTTCCGATTATTTTTACATCAAATGATTTTTGCTGTGCAAAAGAAGTGAAGCCAAGAAATACGATCAGTATTGTAAAGATTACATTTTTCATAAGGTTTGTTTTTTATGATTGGTTGTTCTTTTGATACCGATGTATATCATTTGTTACAAAAAAATATAAAAAAATGAAAAACGCCACGAATGTGGCGTTTTATTATAGCAGTTCCAGGGTTCTTTCCAGAGCCATTCCTCGGGAACCTTTTATCAGTATTACAGCGTTTTTCGGTATTGCAGACCTGAATTTTTCCGAGAAATCCTCAAAACGGGCAAAGAAGTGCAAATGCGGGTTTTGTGTTTGATTGGCATAAAAATCATTGCCGATAAAAAACGTTTCAATCTCGTGATTGTTGCTTAAAAGCTGAACGATATTTTTGTGCTCTTCAAGGCTTTCTTTGCCAAGCTCGAACATGTCTCCTAAAATAGCTATTTTGGGAGCGCCGTCCAGTTGTGTAAAGTTCTCAATAGCGGCACTCATACTGCTTGGATTGGCATTGTAAGCATCCAGTATGATATGGTTTGAATTCTTTTCGATCAGCTGAGAGCGGTTGTTGTTTGGGATATAATTCTCAATAGCGTTTTTAATATCGGCTGTGGAAACATTGAAATATTTCCCGATACTGATTGCGGCATTGATATTGTTGGCATTGTAAATACCGATGAGGTGCGATTGGATCTCGGTCCCTTCAAAGCTGATTTTAACCATAGGATTGGCAGAAACGGCATCGATTTTCACATTGGCTGCCTTGTCCCGGGAAAATGTATAGCGGGTTATCGCTTGTGTTTTTTCCTCCTGTATGGTGTCGTCCAGGTTTACAAAAGCCGTTTTGTCTTGCTGTTCCAGGTATTGGTATAGCTCGCTTTTTCCTTTTATTACGCCTTCCGTTCCTCCGAAGCCTTCCAGGTGGGCTTTGCCAAAATTAGTGATATAACCAAAATCCGGCTCGGCTATGGAGCACAGTAATTCAATTTCTTTTTGGTGGTTGGCACCCATTTCAACAATTCCGATATCGGTATGCTCGTCGAAAGATAGCAGCGTCAGCGGTACGCCAATATGATTGTTCAGGTTGCCGATGGTGGCTTTGGTGGTATATTTTTGTGAAAGAACAGTATTGATCAGTTCTTTAGTGGTTGTTTTACCGTTGCTCCCGGTTAAAGCAATTATGGGTAAACCAAGTTGCTTCCGGTGATAGTTGGCCAATGCCTGTAAGGCTTTTAAACTGTCGGTTACCAGGATCATTTTATCGGCATCCGTCAGGTACTTTTTATTGTCGATAACAACAAATAAAGCGCCTTTGTTTAACGCTTCCTGTGCAAAGGAATTGGCATCAAAGTTTTCACCTTTCAGGGCGAAAAATAAAGAGTTGGGTGCTATTTTTCGAGTGTCGGTACAAATGGTTGTACTTTGTAAAAAACACTGGTAAAGTTCTTCTATTTTCATAGCGTGAAAGTAATAAAAAAAATAAAAGCCCTAAAATAGTTTTAGGGCTTTTAAAAAAGTATGTATGAAAATTTTATTATCCTCTGGCTTTTTTCTTACCGGATTTTGGTCCTACTTTCGACATCGCACATCTGAATCCGATGTAGTCAGTAGCCATATCTTGTGGATAGTATCTTCTTGATGCCGGATCCAACCAGTAAGCTCTGTCTCTCCAAGATCCACCTTTGTAAACTCTACTGTCGTCGTTTACTAAAGTTGTTCTTTTGTTAGAGTGGTCATATTTTCTAATAAGATTTCCTAAACTGTCTTTCGTTACAGAGTGCTCTGGCGAATCGTACATTTTATTCTTATTGTTTTTCTTCTCGTCAGCACCGTCTTCTTCATTTCCGAAGTTGTAAAAACGAGTCGATTGTTTATCACCATCTCTGTAGTTTCTGTTGTCGCTCTTAGAGAAGTTTTGTCTTAAATAGGTTTCGTTGTCGTCAATAGCTACCTGAGCAATTTGTCCAGGGAAGTTTCTTGCCATGATTCTACCATTACTTAAAGTATCATAAGTGATGTTTTCTGTAGTAACCATTTCCACTTTTCCATCTTCACCAATTTTGTTTTTCATGTAGATGTTACCTCTGTAGTAGTTGAAATCATTTGCTTCATCATCTACAATCGGTCTGTAAACGTCAGCAACCCATTCGGCAACGTTACCAGCCATATCATACAATCCAAAATCGTTTGGTGGGTATTTTTTTACTTCGTTAGTGATATCAGCACCATCGTCAGACCATCCTGCGATTCCGCCGTAATCTCCTTTTCCTTGTTTAAAGTTGGCTAACTGGTCACCTCTGTATTGTCTTTTTCCAGAACGTGTGTACTGACCACTCCAAGGATATTTTTTCTTACCTTTATAAGTATTGTACTCTCTGATTCCTCCTAAAGATGTAGCAGCATATTCCCATTCTGCTTCTGTTGGAAGTCTGTACTCCGGTAAGATGTTACCGGTAGTTCTTTGAGCATATACGTTTTTAGCGTCTTCTTTACCCGCTAATTTATTTCGTTGACCTTTGTAAACCAATTCTTCATTACCACCATAAGTAGTAGAAGGAGAAGCTAAGTAAGATTCTGTACTGAAAGTACTTTCTGCTTTTGCCTCTGTGATTTTCGAATCTTTTTTCAAGTATCCATCTCTCTCTAAGATAGCCTCGTTAACACGATCCGTTCTCCATTTGCTAAACTCAACAGCCTGAATCCAGTTTACACCAACTACCGGGTAGTTTGCATAAGCAGGGTGTCTTAGGTAGTTGTTGGTCATAGTCTCGTTATATCCTAAACGATTTCTCCATACCAAAGTATCCGGTAATGCACCAACGTAGATGTTTTTATAATTCTCATCTGTTGGAGGGAAAATAGTTTTTAACCAAAATAAGTATTCAGTGTACATGAAGTTGGTAACCTCAGTCTCATCCATATAGAAAGACTGTACGTGTTGCTGATTTGGAGTGTTGTTCCAATCATGCATTACATCATCTTGTACTTTACCCATTGTGAATGTTCCACCCTCAACGGCAACCATTCCTGGAGGAGTCTCTTGTTTTTTGTACTTCGCATTGTATTGGAAACCACCTTTTTTATCGTTGATTTTCCAACCTGTAGCTGCAGAAGTTCCTTTTGACCCTGATTTTTTACTACAACCAGTAAAACCAATTGATAGCGATAATGCAGCCATCAATTGTAAAGCCATAATTCTGTTGATTTTCATACTTTCAGTTAGGTATAATTTTAGTGCCGCAATATAATAATTAACCATTAAACGACAACAATTTTTTTGTGATTTATTAAAACTAATTATAAATTTTTGTTAAATATAATAGTAAGAACGTTGGATGCTAATATATATTGTATGAAATTAGTTTTTAAAAAAAATATTTTTTCTCTTTGTAATATATGTATAATTAATACGTTTTGAATGTTGATGAAAAAATATATACTCTTTATCTTTTTATTTATTAGCCTGCTTTCCTTTTCGCAGCAGAAAGAACATATTGTTATTACATGGAAACCGGCCGCAGCGATAAGCTATGAAACGGTTAAATATACCGTACCGCAGTTTGCTTCCGAAAACTTTGAATTTAATGCCGACTTGAAGGCTGTCCGCTATAAAAAAGCATTCCCCGTTAACGGATTTGTAGATGTTAAATCGCTGAAAGTATCCAATATTGTTTATGAAACCGTTTCGGGAGCAGATTTAAAAGACCTGTCCGTTACCTCACTCAGTGATAGAATCAATGAAAAGCTGGAGTATTTTATTGCAAATGACGAGCAAAAAGCGATCCTTATTTTTTCGCCTATTATTAAGGTAAGCGACGGTTTTAAAAAAGTTGTCTCTTTAGATATTGATTTTTCTTCCGGCAGTGCTGCCAAATTACCGGCGCAGAACTTTAACGTAAGTGCCGTTTCCAATTCTGTTTTGGCTTCCGGAGATTTCTACAGGTTTTATGTGGAACGTTCCGGGGTTTATAAAATTTCCAGAAGATTTTTAGAGCAATTAGGGATGAATGTCAATATCGATCCCCGGAAACTTAAAATTTATGGCAATGGCGGAAGAATGCTGCCCTTGTTAAACAGTACGCCATATCCGGATGATCTGACGGAAAATGCGATTCAGGTTATAGGGGAGAATGATGGTGAATTCGGTGAATACGATTACATTGTGTTTTATGCCGAAGGACCGGAAGGCTGGAACAAAGAAAGTTTGACAAATGTTAATTTATATAGTGACCGCTCCTTTTATTATATAACCACAAAAGGCGGTGACGGAAAACGGATCAATACCAATGTGCAGCCAACGGCGGCAGTAACAACAACAATTAACCAGTTTGATGACTACCAGTTTCATGAGGTGGATAAAATCAACATCGGGCGTTTGGGAAGAAAATGGTTCGGGGAATCGTTTAATTTAGAAAACGAGCAAACGTTTAAATTCCAGATCCCGAATATTGTTACATCGGTTCCGGTAAAAATCACGGTAAATGCAGCGTCTGCTTCCTATGGTGTTTCTTCTTTTCTGGTAAAAGCCAATGAGCAGACCATCGGGACAATCGGATTCAGTTCTTTGGATCCGGATGTGCATGTGGCAGCTTATGAAACCCAGCTGCAGGGCAATTTTAATGCAACTTCCGGAGAGATAGCCGTAAAAATGACTTACGATAACGGCGGTGTACCGTCCTCAAACGGTTACCTGGATTTTATTGCTTTAGAATCCAAACGGCAGCTGTCGGGATATGGGAAACAATTTTTGTTCTACATAAATGATGCGGCTAATAATATAGGTGTAGGGGAGTATGTCGTGTCAAATGCTTCCGGAATCGGGCAGGTTTGGGATGTTACGGATATCTATAATGTTACAAAATTTGAAAATACCGGTCTGGGTACTTTTTCCTTTAGAGCTAATCTGGGTGAAGTCCGTAAATATATAGCGGTTGATTATAACGATTTGTACACGCCGCTGAGTGATGGTACAAACCGTATTGCCAATCAGGATTTAAAAGGAACGATTTTTAAAAACCAGCAAGGCGAATTTCAGGATATCGATTACCTTATTATAACACCGGGTTCTTTAAACGGACAGGCAGAGCGTCTGGCTAATTTTCACCGGAACTATTCGGGACTGAATGTGAAAGTGGTGAATCTTGAAAATATTTATCCGGAATTCTCTTCCGGTAAACAGGATATAGCAGCGATACGAAACTTTATAAAATATGTATACTGGAATGCTTCGGCAACCAATAAGAGAGTGCGCTATGTAAATATGTTCGGAGATGCGTCGTTCGATTATAAAAACCGTATTCCGAATAATACAAATGTCGTTCCGGTGTTTCACGGACTGAATCCGAATGATTCGAAAGTGAATAATTCGCAGAACTTTTCGGCGTATGCCTCTTTTATGTCGGATGATTTTTATGTGTTGATGGATCCGAATGAAGGAACGATGCTAACGACTTCCGGACTGGATATTGCTGTGGGCAGAATGCTGGTAAACTCTAATCAGCAGGCTGCGGAAATGATTAATAAAGTGCTGGAATATCACGATGAGAAATCCTATGGAAGATGGCGTAACGGTTATGTGCTGATTTCCGATGATGCCGATAATACTACCGATGCTACATTACAATTTGATCTGAATGCATTGGGTGATGAGCTGTATCAGAAAAAGCCGTTTGTGAACGTTAAAAAGATTCATACTGATTCCTATATTCAGGAAGTGGCGGCAGGAGGGGAGCGTTATCCCAAAGCCAGACAGGATATTCTGGATGCTTTTGCCCAGGGTTCTCTGGTTTTTAACTATTTCGGACACGGCGGGGAAGACGGTTTGGCGCAGGAAAGAATTTTTGATAAAGCCGATGCGCAAAATCTGACCAATCGGTACCGTTATCCATTGTTTGTTACAATTACTTGCGAATTTACACGTTTTGATAATCCGTACCGTCCAACCGGAGGAGAGTATATGTACTGGAATACTGCCGGAGGTGCTATCTCTTTAGTGGCAACAACCCGTGAAATAGGGATTACTACCGGATTGAATATGAATAAATCATTGAGTAAGTTTTTGTATTCTTTCGGATCGGATAATTATGATACGATGGCGGAAGCATTGCGAAGAACAAAAAATGAAAACCTGACGGAAAACAGAAATGTCGTGTTTTTTATTGGAGATCCGGCTGTAAAACTGGCTATTCCAAAACCAAAAATCAGGCTTACAAAAGTAAATGATGTTCCGGTGGCACAATCTACCGATGTTTTACAGGCACTGGCGCATGTAAAATTAACCGGGGAAGTGACAGATGAAAACGATAATTTACTGACAAACTATAATGGTGATTTAGCAGTACAGATCTTTGATAAGAAAATTTCCAGAAGCACTTTAGGGAATAATGGAACCTCAGATAATAACGGATTGATCATTATGAACTTTACGACACTTGGAGAAACGGTTTTCAGAGGGAATGCATCGGTTACTAACGGGGCATTCGAATTTGGATTTGTAATGCCGAAAGATATCCGTATTCCGGTAGGAAACGGAAGGATCAGTTTTTATTCCAAAAAGAAACAGGTGCTGGAAAACCAGACCGGTTATGACACGCTGATAAAGATTGGAGGGATTAATGCCAATGCAGCGGTGGATAACATGCCACCGAAAGTGCGTTTGTATATGAATGACGAATCCTTTGTGTCGGGCGGAATCACGAATGCTTCCCCGTTCCTTTTAGCGTTTTTGGAAGACGAAAACGGGATTAATACAGCCAGTGGAATCGGGCATGATATTGTCGGAATCCTGGATGGCGACGAGACCAGGCCGTATGTGATGAATGATTATTATGAAACCTTTCCGGATGATTATACTAAAGGAAAGCTGCGATTCCCGTTCCGGAATTTAGCGAAGGGATTGCATACGCTCACATTTAAGGCATGGGATGTTTATAACAATTTAGTGACGGCCGAAATTCAGTTTATAGTAGTAGGCGATGAAGGATTGGAACTGGATAAAGTGTTAAATTATCCGAATCCTTTTGTAAGTTATACCGAATTTTGGTTCTCCCATAACAGTCCTTATGAACCTTTGGATGTACAGGTACAGATCATGACGATTACCGGAAAAATTGTTAAAACAATTAACCAAACCGTACTAACAGAGGGGTTTCTGTCGCGCGACATCAAGTGGGATGGCAGGGACGATTTTGGAGATCGGATCGGAAAAGGAGTTTATGTATATAAGTTAACCGTTAAATCTGCCGTTTCAAATAAAAGGGCAGAAAAGTATGAGAAACTTGTAATCCTTTAATAAAATATTATATTTGTTGAATTAAACCAAATAAAAACGGATGAGAAAAATTGCAATATTATCGTTGTGTTTATTTGCAGGCGCAACGCAATGGATGAATGCGCAGGATAGAGTTATCACAACCGGTGTTCCCTTTTTGATGATCGCTGCAGATGCAAGAGCAGCTGGTATGGGGGATATAGGTGTTTCCAGTTCTACCGATGCATATTCACAACAATATAACCCGGCTAAATATGCTTTCGCATTAACAAAACAAGGGTTTTCAGTGAGCTACACCCCCTATCTTACTTCCATTGCTAATGATATTTCGTTAGGGCAGATAACCTACTTTAATAGAATTAATGAGCGTAGTGCTTTTGCAGGAAGCTTACGTTATTTTGGTTTAGGAGACATACAGTTAACAAATGCTTCTGGGGATATGTTAAACACCGTAAGTCCGAATGAATTTGCTTTGGACGGGTCCTACTCGTTAAAACTGAGTGATCAGTTTGCCATGGCGGTTGCCGGACGTTATATCCGTTCCAACCTGAAAATTAATGACGGAACGAATGACGCTTCTGCAGCAAACACTTTTGCGGTTGATATCGCAGGATTCTACCAGTCGGAAGAAATCGCTTATTCTGATTTCGACGGACGTTGGAGAGCTGGTTTTAACTTCCAGAACATGGGGCCGAAAATCAGTTATGATAACGACGACTTAAGCAGTAACTTTTTACCGGCTAACTTAAAGTTAGGAGCGGGATTCGATTTTATTCTGGATGAATACAATAAAGTTTCCGTAATGGGAGAAGTGAATAAGTTATTGGTGCCAACGCCACCGGAAGTAACAGATGTTAACGGTGACGGAGTAATTGATAATAACGACAGAAATATTGCTATTTCCGATTACAGAAAAACAGGATGGGTTTCCGGAATGTTTAAATCTTTTGGCGATGCACCGGGCGGTGTTAGCGAAGAGTTAAAAGAATTTACCTGGGCTTTGGGAGCAGAGTATCTGTATCAGGATGCCTTTGCACTACGTGCCGGTTACTTTAATGAAAGTGAATTAAAAGGAGCCCGTAAATATTTTACTATGGGAGCCGGATTTAAATACAGTGTTGTAAAAGTAGATGTTTCTTATTTGTTCTCTACGTCTAAAGTTAGAAACCCACTTGAAAACACCTTGCGTTTCTCCTTAACATTCAATTTTGGAGATTCTTATGATGAATATTAGCAGATAGATAAAATAACAAACAAAGTGTCCAAATTCCGTACGGAATTTGGATTTTTTGTCTAAAAGAAGTTTAGAATGAAAAAGATAGATTTTACTACTTCATTTTTGGTTTATGATTCAGAAAATGAATTGCCGGAAGATGTTAAACCTTTAATGGAGCAGGCAGTAGCGATCCGGAAAAAAGCGTATGCGCCATACTCAAAATTTAAAGTAGGAGCCGCCATCCTGTTGGATAACGGGAAAGTAGTGGTTGGTTCCAATCAGGAAAATGCAGCCTATCCGTCAGGATTATGTGCCGAAAGAGTAGCGATATTCCAGGCCGGAGCAATTTATCCGGACGCACAGATTTTAAAAATAGCCATTTCGGCCACTTCCGAAGAAAAACCGGTCGAATCGCCGATTCCGCCATGTGGTGCCTGTCGCCAGTCGATAGCGGAATATGAATTCAAACAGGAAAATCCGATTGAATTGTATTTTATGGGAGAAGTAGGGGAAGTGTACCACTCGGATTCCCTGAAAAATATATTGCCTTTCCACTTTGATAAAAAGTTTTTATAGGAATTAAAGTGTTAGCCGTGTAACTATTTTATGCCGGATTGTGATGCGATAAAGGAAGAAACTTGTTTATCGTTAATGAAGAGTGTCTTTGTGAAGCCGTTTTTTAAAAGTTGATAAAAAATTAACGAAAATACATCCGTGTAAATTTTCACGTGTTCGGGCGATGTCTTATTTTTGCACTTCGCAAAATTGTGTAATGTGCCATGTTCTGCTTCAACAGATAAGGGACAACAGCAAAAGTAAAAGCAATATGAAAGAAATTACAAAAGAAGTTTACCTTAAATGGTATGAAGATATGCAGCTTTGGAGAAAGTTCGAAGACAGACTTGCTGCATTATATATCCAACAAAAAGTTAGAGGTTTTTTACATTTGTATAATGGGCAAGAAGCCGTTTTAGCAGGTGCACTTCACGCAATGGATCTTACAAAAGACAAAATGATTACTGCTTATCGTAACCACGTTCAGCCAATTGGTATGGGTGTCGATCCGAGAAGAGTAATGGCAGAACTTTTAGGAAAAGCAACCGGAACGTCTAAAGGATTAGGCGGATCGATGCACATTTTCTCTAAAGAGCACGGTTTTTATGGAGGTCACGGAATTGTTGGAGCGCAGATTCCTGTTGGAGCGGGTATCGCATTTGCGGATAAATATTTCGAAACAGGTGGAGTAACCTTAACCTATTTTGGTGATGGAGCAGCCCGTCAGGGATCACTTCATGAAGCCTTTAATATGGCGATGTTGTGGAAACTTCCGGTTGTGTTTATCGTTGAAAATAACGGTTATGCAATGGGAACGTCTGTAGAAAGAACAGCAAACCATACCGATATCTGGAAATTAGGATTAGGATATGAAATGCCTTGCGGACCTGTAGACGGAATGAACCCAGTGAAAGTTGCCGAAGCAATGGCGGAAGCTATTGACAGAGCCAGAAGAGGGGACGGACCTACATTTATCGAAATGAAAACATACCGTTACAGAGGTCACTCTATGTCGGATGCACAACACTACAGAACAAAAGAAGAAGTAGAAGAATACAAAAAAATAGATCCGATTACTCAGGTATTGGATGTGATTAAAGAAAATAACTATGCTACCGAAGCAGAAATCGAAGCGATTGATCAGCGCGTAAAAGACTTGGTTGATGAGTGTGAGAAATTTGCAGAAGAATCGCCATACCCGGACTTAAACGTAATGTATGACGTAGTATATGATCAGGAGAATTACCCATTTTTACCACATAAATTATAATCGATTATGGCAGTAGTTATTACCATGCCACGTTTAAGCGACACCATGACAGAAGGTGTTGTAGCGACCTGGTTAAAGAAAGTAGGAGATGTTGTTAAAGAAGGCGATATTCTTGCTGAGATAGAAACAGACAAAGCGACCATGGAATTTGAATCATTCAATTCCGGTACCTTGTTACATATAGGAATTCATGAAGGAGAATCGGCACCGGTAGATGCATTGCTTGCAATCATCGGAACACCGGGAGAAGACATTTCGGCACTATTGAATGGTGGCGGAAAAGAAGCCACAGCGCCTAAAGAAGAAGCTCCGGCAAAAGCGGAAGAAACCAAAACTTCCGATAAACCACAGGCAGCTGCAGCTATTCCTGCAGGTGTAAAAGTGGTAACCATGCCGCGTTTAAGCGATACCATGACAGACGGAACAGTGGCAACCTGGTTGAAGAAAATCGGGGATACTGTTGCGGAAGGCGATATCCTTGCTGAAATTGAAACGGATAAAGCGACTATGGAGTTTGAATCGTTCAATTCCGGAACACTATTGTATATTGGTGTTGCAGAAGGACAAACAGCTCCGGTAGACAGTATACTGGCAATCATCGGACCTGCGGGAACAGATGTTGCCGGAATTGCAGCCAATTATACTTCTGGAGGAAATGTTGAAGCTCCGGCTGAAGAAAAAGCAGCTGAGGTAAAAACAGAAACAACAGCAGTAGCAGCGGAATCACACGCAGCGGATCACAGCAGAATCTTTGCTTCTCCGTTAGCGAAAAAAGTAGCTCAGGAAAAAGGCGTTAATCTTTCTCAGGTAAAAGGTTCCGGTGAAAACGGACGTATCGTTAAGAAAGACGTTGAAAATTATACACCGCAGCAAACTGCAGCGGCAGCACAGCCACAAAAAGCAGCAGAACAAACAACTGCAGCGGCTGCACCACAGGTGAAACCATTTGTTCCGGCAGGAGAAGTTTATGCAGAAGAAGTGAAAAACTCACAAATGCGTAAAACAATTGCCCGCAGACTGGCCGAATCGAAGTTTACAGCACCACACTATTATTTGACCATTGAAGTCGCTATGGATAATGCCATCGCTTCCCGTGAAATGATCAACGGATTGCCGGAAACGAAAGTTTCGTTCAACGATATGGTTATCAAAGCCTGTGCCATGGCATTGAAAAAACATCCGCAGGTAAATTCACAATGGAAAGATGATGTAACCGTTATCAACCACCATGTGAACATCGGAGTAGCAGTTGCTGTTGAAGACGGATTGGTAGTGCCGGTATTGCGTTTTGCAGACCAGCTGACGTTGTCTCAAATCGGGGCTAATGTAAAAGATGTTGCCGGAAGAGCAAGAAACAAAAAATTACAGCCTGCAGAAATGGAAGGAAGTACATTTACCGTTTCTAACCTGGGAATGTTCGGTATTACTGAATTTACATCAATCATCAACCAGCCGAACTCCGCTATTCTTTCGGTAGGAGCTATTGTTGAAAAACCAGTAGTTCGTAACGGACAGATCGTTGTCGGGAATACAATGAAAGTAACGTTAGCCTGCGATCACAGAACTGTTGACGGAGCTACCGGAGCACAGTTTTTACAAACACTAAGACAATATTTGGAAAATCCGGTGACAATGCTTGCCTGATTCCGGAAATTATCACAATAAATAAAATCCCGTCCTGAATTTCAAGACGGGATTTTTCTTATTTTAGCAAAAGTGTAAAAAATATTTTCAATGAGAAAAATACTCTACTTTTTGCCCTTTTTGTTTTTAGGATGTTCAACATCCAATACTAAAAAAGCGGATGATAAATCGGTTACGGCTGTTAAAACGGCTTATCAGGTACAACAGAAATCGGTTTCCGGTACTTTGGAATACCTGGCTTCAGATGAACTACAGGGACGTGATAGCGGAAGTGAAGGAATCGAAAAAGCGGCGCAGTTTTTAGAAAAGATGCTTAAGGATAATAATATTAAGCCCTATTTTAAAACCTATAGAGATACTCTTGGAAACTTCGACAAACCGGCTTATAACATTGTAGGGGTGATTGAAGGGAATGATCCGAAACTAAAAAAGGAATATGTGATTATCGGGGCGCATTACGATCATATCGGATTGGCACAAAAAGCGATCAATGGCGATAATATTGCAAACGGGGCAAATGATAATGCCTCCGGAACAACGGTAGCTTCCGAAGTCGCTAAATACTTTGCAAAAAATAAAACCAACAAAAGAAGCCTGCTGATTGTTTTTTTCTCGGCAGAAGAGAAAGGATTGCTGGGATCGTATCATTTAGCGAAGAAACTGAAAGCACAAAACTTTAACCTGTATTCCATGCTGAATTTTGAAATGCTTGGCGTACCGATGAAAAGAGATTTTGCTTCGTATATAACCGGATTCGGAAAATCGAATATGGCTAAAAAAATAAATGAATATACCGGAAAGAATACGGTAGGTTTTTTACCGGTTGAATTGCAGTACCGCCTGTTTATGGCATCGGATAATTACCCGTTCTTTGTGGAATTTCATGTGCCGGCACAAACAGTATCGACATTCGATTTTGAAAATTTTGAATATTACCACCATGTTTTTGATGAGTTCAAGCTGATGGATACGGCACACATGGCTGCCTATGCACAGGAAATTATTCCGGCTGTAGAAGGTATGACCAACTCTAAAGAAAAAGAAATCAAATTAAATTAATGCAAAAAAGGAGGTGTTGCAGCATCCTTTTGATTACCATAAAAAATGAAAAATATTATAATAACAGGAACCAGCAGAGGGATAGGATATGAATTAGCCTTGCAGTTTGCCAAAGCCGGACACAATGTTTTAGCTATTTCAAGAAAACAACCGCAGGCGCTATTGGAAAATGAAAAGATTACGTGTTTAAGCGTTGATTTATCAGTAGAGGCAGAACTGGAAAAGGTGAAACAGTTTATCGTGACCTCCTGGAAAACAGTAGACATCATCATTCATAATGCCGGTTCTTTATTATTAAAACCGTTTGCTGAAATTGAAGCTCAGGAATTTGAAAATATCTATAAAGTAAATGTTTTTGGTGTTGCTAACCTGACCAGAATTTGTTTGCCCTATTTGCAAAAAGGAAGCCATGTGGTCACCATAAGCAGTATGGGAGGGATTCAGGGAAGTATGAAATTTGCCGGATTGGCGGCTTACAGTTCCAGTAAAGGAGCGGTGATTACGTTATCGGAATTACTGGCAGAAGAATATAAGGAAAACGGTATTTCGTTTAATGTTCTGGCATTGGGTGCGGTACAAACCGAAATGCTGCAGGAAGCATTCCCGGGTTATGAAGCCCCGGTTTCGGCAACGGAAATGGCGGATTATATCTATAATTTTGCCCTTACCGGGAATAAATATTACAACGGAAAAGTGTTGCAGGTTTCTTCTACAACACCATAATACAACGAGAAGAAAGGTAAAAGCCAGGAAAGAAGATGAAAGAGAAATTAGCTCCCTACATACCGGAACATGCTTTGGACAATATCTTTGAGCTTATTAAGGCAAATCGTGTCCATCTGAAAATTGTGAATGAAAGGGTAACCCGTCATGGCGATTACCGAAAACATCCCGACGGTTACCATCAGATTACCGTAAATGCCAGTTTGAATAAATACCGGTTTTTGATGACATTGATTCATGAGATTGCCCATTTGGTTGCTTTTGAAAAATTTGGCAGAAATATAAAACCGCATGGCGATGAATGGAAGCTTACTTTTCAGCGTTTAATGGTTCCCTATTTGCGTCCGGAGATTTTTCCGGGTCAATTGCTGCCGTTACTGGCAAGACATTTCCGGAATCCGAAAGCGAGCAGCGATACCGATGCAACTTTAGCATTAGCCTTAAAACAATTTGACCCCGCAAACGATAAAAATTATATCTTTGAGATTCCGTATGGAAGTGTTTTTCGTATTCATAATGGCAGGATCTTTAAAAAAGGAGCGCAGCGAATCAAACGTTTTGAATGTATGGAAGTGAGTTCGGGAAGAGTATATCTTTTTAACCCCAATGCAGAAGTAGAATTATTGCCGAACTAAACGAACAGAAAATAAATAAAAGCCACGTGCAAAGTGGTGCTTTACAATGAATAAAAATTATTACGCAATATTAATGGCCGGTGGAGTCGGATCCCGATTCTGGCCAGTCAGTACTGTCGATTTCCCAAAGCAGTTTCACGACATGTTAGGAACCGGGGAAACATTAATTCAAAAGACCTTTAGCAGACTTTCCAGGATAATTCCCGCAGAAAATATTCTGATTTTAACCAATGAGCGTTACAACCAGCTGGTGCTGGAACAATTGCCTCAGGTAAAGCAGGATCAGGTGATTTTAGAGCCTGTAATGCGAAATACGGCACCTTGTATACTGTTTGCTTCTTTAAAAATTCAAAAGCAAAATCCGGACGCCTTAATGGTGGTTGCGCCAAGCGATCACTGGATAGAGGATGAAGAACAATTTATAGCAAACCTGGAGCGGTCGTTTGAATGTTGTAAAAAAGACAATGTGTTGATGACTTTAGGGATTTTGCCGACTTTTCCGAATACCGGTTACGGTTATATCGAGTTTAATAAACTGGATAATAATCCGATAAAAAAAGTCGTTCAGTTTAGAGAAAAACCAAACTATACCACTGCAAAAAGCTTTATTCAAAGCCGAAACTTTTTATGGAATGCCGGAATCTTTATCTGGAGCGTACAGTCCATTATAGAAGCTTTTGATACCTTTTTACCGGAAATGGTAAGTTTGTTTGAAAAAGGAAAAGCCTATTATAATACTCCCCGTGAACAGGAGTTTATCAATGAGCACTATGCTGATGCCGAAAATATCTCGATTGATTATGCGGTATTGGAAAAAGCAAAAAATGTATATGTATTGCCGGCAACGTTCGATTGGAACGATTTGGGTACCTGGGGTTCATTACATGAAAAACTACCGAAAGACGAACAGTTTAATGCGGTTGTAAATGCGACCATGATCTTGGAGAATGCATCCAATAATATTATTCGTACCGAAGGAAAGAAACTGGTTGTAATTAACGGGCTGAGTGACTTTATTATTGTGGATAAAGACGATACGCTGTTGATCTTTCCTAAAGAGAAAGAGCAGGAGATTAAGAAAATCAGTGTCCTGTTGGATAAAAAATAAAAAGAGCCGTATGGCTCTTTTTTTATGATTCTCTGTTTTGTGCTTTTCGTACCTTTTTAAACAGGTTCGAAGAGTATACGAAATCAACAATGGCTTCATTGTCGGTTTTGAAAATTTCTTTTTTGGTTCCTTCCCAGGCTAAGACACCTTCTTTCAGGAAAATGATCTTTTCGCCAATTTCCATAACGGAGTTCATATCGTGGGTGTTGATCACCGTTGTAATATTGTATTCTTCCGTAATTTCCTTAATTAGGTTGTCAATTACAATAGAGGTTTTAGGATCTAACCCGGAGTTGGGCTCATCGCAAAACAGGTATTTCGGATTGTTTACTATTGCACGGGCAATGGCCACACGTTTCTGCATACCTCCGGAAATTTCGGATGGTTTTTTCTTATGGGCATCAATCAGTTTGACACGCTCAATAACAAAATCAACGCGTTCCTGGATTTCTCTCGGACTTTTGTTGGTAAACATTTTTAAAGGGAAACCAACATTCTCTTCTACCGTCATCGAATCAAAAAGCGCACTGCCCTGGAATACCATTCCGATTTCGGTACGCAAATCACGCTTTTCATCGTTGGTAAGATCGGAATAAATTCTGCCGTCAAAGGAAATGGTTCCTTTGTCGGGCGTGTGAATTCCCAGTAAACTTTTTAAAAGTACCGTTTTTCCGGAACCACTCTGTCCAATGATAAGATTGGTTTTTCCGGTTTCAAAAATGGCAGAAATGCCTTTTAGTACTTTGGATTCACCAAATGATTTTTCTATATCTTTTACTTCTATCATTTCTAATTGGTTAAAAGTAATTGTGTTAAAATATAATTGGCCAGAATAATAGCCACACTCGTCCAGACGAATGAAGTTGTACTGGCTTTACCTACTTCAAGAGCACCGCCTTTCATGTAATAGCCATGGAAGGAAGGGATCGTTGCCAGTAAAAGAGCGAAAACAACCGTCTTGATAAAGGCGTAGGTAACGTGAAACGGGTTAAATTCTACCTGTAACCCGGTCATAAACTCGTCACTGGAAGCAAAACCGCCGTAAACACCGGCAATCCAGCCGCCTAATATTCCTAAAAACATACTCAGTCCGATAACGAACGGATATAAGAGTAAAGCAATTACTTTTGGAAAAACAAGGTAGTTCAGGGAGTTTACACCCATTACTTCCAACGCATCAATCTGTTCGGTAACCCGCATTGTTCCAATACTGGAAGTGATAAAAGAACCCATTTTACCGGCCATAATGATGGAGATAAAAGTAGGGGCAAATTCAAGAATCACCGATTGTCTTGTAGCAAAACCAATAAGGTATTTCGGGATTAACGGATTGGTTAAATTTAAAGCCGTTTGTATGGCGACAACACCTCCAACAAAGAATGAGATAAAAGCAACAATTCCAAGAGAACCGATAATCAAATCATCTATTTCTTTAAAAATCAGCTGCTTCATCGCCGACCATTTTGTCGGTTTGTTGAAGACTTCCTTCAACATCAGAAAGTATTTTCCTATTTGAGATAGATATCGAATCATAATGTTTAATAAATCTTGGCTAAAATACCAATAAGTTACGAGTTATGGGGTATGAATAGGGAGTTTTTTGGCTTACAGCAACTTCGATTTCATTTTCTGCAAGCGGTATTTCCGGATAAAACGGCCTTGTTCTGGAGTAACCAGATAAGCCTTTTTATGACGCCATGCTTTGAAAAAACCAACGATATAATCCACGAATAAAAGCGGCTTCTTTTTTAATAAAGCCAGCTTTAAGGAAGCAATGGCAGTAATGAAAAAACCATAACGAAGACTGTAAAAAGCTTCTCCCTGTTTGTAGCGGGCTGTTTTGTTATAGTTGGCTCCGGTAGGTTTTAAATGCTTAACCTTTAAAGTGCTGTTAGTAACAACTTTCCAGTTGTAGAATTTGCACAGCAATTCGTCAACAGTGTCCCATCCCATAGCAGGTTTTAAACCGCCTATTTGATTGAAACACGCTTTTCGGTAGGCTTTAAAAGCCCCGCGGATGTGGTCTTTATCGGTCAGGTTTTCCAATATCCAGTCGCCGTTTTTTTCAATATACGCAAATCCGCCGGCCATGCCAACGCGTTCGTCTTTTTGGAAAGCAGCGATTATGGTTTCAAAATAATTATCGGGCAAAATTAAATCGGCGTCCAGTTTTACAAGAATGTCATAATTGTCGTCAATAACTTCCAGTCCTTTTTGAAATGCCTGGATGACTTTGCTTCCGGGTAAATGAATCGCATCCGATTTTTTTTCAATCACAGAAATCCAGGGATATTTCCGGGATAAATCGTTTACAATTGCTTCGGTATCATCGGTAGAATTGTCATTCACCACCACCACTTTTTCGGGTAGCACTGTCTGCCTGGCTAACGATTGTAAGGTTAAAGCGATATAGGCTGCTTCATTATGTGCCGGTATAATGATATAATACCTCATTATTTTACTTTTTCAGCGTAAACAATGTAATATCTCGGCGTGAAACGGCGGAGTAAAGGGCGGATTCCGATTTGTTTTACCGGATTGGTGAATTTTTGACGGTCCAGTACTTTCCAGCCTGTTTTTTCTAAAAGCCAGTCCAGCTGCCAGTCTTCAAATTCATGGTAATGTCTGTCCCACATATCTGTTTTGCTGCGATAAGCAGGCGAAAACCAAAGGCGTAACGGAATGGAAAGTACCAGTTTATCGGATTGGATGTTTTCCAGTATTGTATACGGATTCAGTAAGTGCTCGAAAATTTCAAAAGCTGTGGTAACGGTGTATTCATTTTGATGTAAAGAAGACTGATCGATGTCCAGGTCTTCCCCTGTGGTATTGGATACGCTATAACCGTTTTCTTTCATGATCTTTGAAAACGGATTTTCTACTCCCAGGTCTAATATCGACTCGGAAGTAGAAATATGTTTTTGAAGGAATTCTAAAGTGTGTTTAAATCTTTTGTTCGGAAATGTTTTTTCGTACATAGTTATAATCGATAAACGAAGGCGTTTATGTTCATTCCTGCGCCTACGGATGCAAAGATAATAACATCTCCTTTATGAAGTTCCTGATTTTCAATTTTTCCTTTTACGAGTAAGTCGTACAGGGTTGGAACCGTCGCAACGCTGGAGTTTCCTAATTTGTGGATGCTCATCGGCATAATGTCTTTGGGTGTCGGTTCCTTGTACAGGCGGAAAAACCGCTGTATGATCGCCTCATCCATTTTTTCATTTGCCTGGTGGATCAGTACTTTTTTAACCTCCGATATCGGAATGCCGCTTTTGTCCAGACATTCTTTCATTGCTTTCGGTACCTGGCTTAAGGCAAACTCATATATTTTACGGCCGTACATTTTAATATAGCGTACATCCGGATCGTGTGTTTTGTTAAAAGAATTTCCGAAATACAGGAAATAGGCTTCATCATAGGTAAAGGAAGCAGTTTCGTGTCCTAAAACACCAACTTCTTCTTCTGTAGCCTCGATAACAGTGGCACCGGCACCATCGGAATAAATCATGCTGTCCCTGTCGTGTATGTCCACCACACGGGATAATGTTTCGGCTCCGATAACCAGGCATCTTTTTGCCATACCGGCTTTTATATAGGCATTTGCCTGAATAACTCCCTCAATCCAGCCCGGACATCCGAAAAGGATATCATAGGCAACACATTTGGGATTTTTAATCTTTAAGCTGTGCTTTACTCTGGAGGATAAGCTGGGTAATATATCCGTTTGAATAGCGCCTTGTTTTACATTTCCAAAATTGTGGGCAAAGATGATGTAGTCTAAGGTTTCGGGATCGATACCGGCATCTTCAATTGCTTTTTGTGCAGCAAAATAGGCAATGTCCGAAGTTAAGAGATTGCTTTCAACATACCGGCGTTCTTCTATACCGGTTATTTCCAGGAATTTTTGAGCAACTACGTCATTTGGATATGGAAAAGGGGAGCCGTCATCGTTTAGAAACTGATGCTTTGCGAAATCCAGATTGGTTACCGTGATATCTGGGATATAACTTCCGGAACCTATTATTTTACTATTCATATGAGGAAACTTTATACTAAGTTATTGATTTTAAATACTCCCTGATAATTAAAAATTTTGTTTAAAATAATTATTACGGAATAACGGTAGAAAAGAGTGTAAAATTATCGAAAGTGAAATTAATTGTTATTTTTTTGAGAAATCTTTATCTGCATTATCGTGGCAATGGAAAGGGCGCGGGTTTTTATAAGTTCTGCGTTTTCTCCTGTAAAGTTTTCGGTGACGGTTTGATCGAAATACTGCAGCCAGGTGTTAAAATGTTCAGTGGTGAGCGATTCTTTTGCATCCAGATCCAAATGGAGCTGTAATACATTTTTTTTATAGCTTCCGGTATGTAAAAGGGTTTGTTCCCAAAAATCGGCCAAATGGGGCAGGTGTGCTTCCAGGTCTATTTTGGCAACTTCTGTGAATATATAGCTGATGCTGTCGTCTGTTAAGAGTTTGTTGTAAAACTTCCGCATTAACAGCAATAGATCTTCTCTGTTATTAATATCATTCATCTTGTAAAGTTATTGAATCATTACAGGAATTAAAATTAATTGACGGTCTTTTTGCGCTATAATGATTATAGCTTACGGTTTCTGAAAATGATTTGGCAGTATAAAAAAAAGCCGCTTTATCAGCGGCTCTTTTCATTTGTATTTATTCTTAGTGTTCCATGTAAGCCTCAATTGGCGCGCAGGAACAAACTAAATTTCTGTCTCCGTAAGCATCGTCTACACGACGAACAGATGGCCAGAATTTATTTTCAGCAATATATTCTAACGGATAAGCTGCTTTCTCTCTTGAATAAGGGAATTCCCAACGATCAGTTGTCAGCATTGCCAGCGTGTGCGGTGCATTTTTCAATACATTGTTTGTATCGTCTGCTGTGGCTGCTTCGATTTCTTTTCTGATGGAAATCATCGCTTCACAGAAACGATCCAATTCTCCTAAATCTTCACTTTCTGTCGGTTCGATCATCAAAGTACCGGCTACCGGGAAAGAAACCGTTGGCGCATGGAAACCATAATCCATTAAACGTTTTGCAATATCGGTAACTTCAATTCCGTTTTGTTTGAAAGAACGGCAGTCCACGATCATTTCGTGAGCAGCACGACCGCATTCTCCGGTGTATAAAATAGGGTAATGCTCTTCCAGACGTGCTTTCATATAGTTAGCGTTCAGGATAGCAAACTGAGTAGCCTGTTTCAGCCCTTCTGCACCTAACATCGTGATATAACCGTAAGAGATCAGACAAACCAAAGCAGAACCGAAAGGAGCTGCTGAAATAGCAGTGATAGCCTGGTTGCCGCCTGTAGCAACTACAGGGTTTGTAGGTAAGAACGGAACTAAATGTTCGGCAACACAAATTGGGCCAACACCTGGTCCACCACCTCCGTGAGGAATCGCGAATGTTTTGTGTAAGTTAAGGTGACAAACGTCTGCACCAATAGTAGCTGGATTGGTTAATCCAACCTGAGCATTCATATTTGCACCATCCATATATACCTGACCACCGTTTTCGTGGATCAGTTTTGTAATTTCAATGATAGAACTTTCGTAAACACCGTGTGTAGATGGATACGTTACCATTAAACAGGATAAATTGTCTTTATGCTGAATGGCTTTTGCTCTTAAATCTTCTACATCGATATTTCCTTCCGGAGTGGTTTTGGTTACAATAATGTCCATTCCTGCCATAGCAGCAGAAGCCGGATTGGTACCGTGTGCGGAAGCCGGGATTAAACAAACATTACGGTGTCCTTCACCTCTTGAAATGTGGTAAGCACGGATTGCCATTAAACCGGCATATTCTCCCTGCGCACCAGAGTTAGGTTGTAATGATGTTCCGGCAAAACCGGTTACCACGTTTAATTGTTGTTCCAGTTTTTTAAGCATGGTTAAATAGCCTTCCGCCTGATATGCCGGAGCAAAAGGGTGGATGCTGTTCCAGTTAGCCATACTTAAGGGTAACATTTCTGCCGCAGCATTTAATTTCATCGTACAAGAACCTAAAGAAATCATGGAATGATTTAACGCTAAGTCTTTACGCTCTAATTTTTTGATATAACGCATTAAAGCCGTTTCAGAATGATGGCTGTTAAATACGTCATGTTGTAAGAAAGAAGACGTTCTGATTAATTTCTCAGGGAAATGCACAGCGTTGTCTAATGTTGTTACCGTGATGGTTTCTTTTCCGGCTGCTTCAGCAAAAATAGCGATTACCAGATTGATGTCGTTTAAAGAAGTGGTTTCATTAAAAGAGATCGAAATAGTATCGGCATCGGCATAGAAGAAGTTAACATCGTTTTTCTCAGCGATTGCTTTCACTTTGGCAGCATCGGCTTTAACAGCGATAGTGTCAAAGAAAGCTGTGTTTAGCTGGCTGATGCCTAATTTTGTTAATGCATTGGCAGTTGTAGCTGCTGCTGCATGAACTTTTTCGGCAATATATTGTAATCCTTTTGGTCCGTGATATACGGCGTACATTCCGGCCATTACAGCTAATAATACCTGAGCGGTACAAATATTAGAAGTCGCTTTTTCACGTTTAATGTGTTGCTCACGTGTCTGTAAAGCCATACGAAGCGCACGGTTTCCGTTAACGTCCTGCGAAACACCGATAATACGTCCCGGCATACTGCGCTTGTATTCTTCTTTAGTTGCGAAGAAAGCTGCGTGAGGTCCTCCGTAACCCATCGGGATACCAAAACGTTGTGAAGTACCCACTACCACATCAGCACCTAATTCTCCCGGAGAAGTCAGTTTTACCAAACTTAAAATATCAGCAGCAACCGCTACTTTAATTTCTTTGGATTTACCCGTGTTAATAAAACCGGCATAATCATAAACCTGTCCGTATTTACCTGGATATTGTAATATCGCTCCGAAGAAATCTTCAGCGAAATCAAATGTTTCGTGATTACCAACAACTAATTCAATACCAATTGGCGTTGAACGTGTTTCTAAAACCGATAAGGTTTGTGGTAAAATTTCTTCTGAAACGAAGAATTTGTTGGCATTATTTTTCTTTTGATCTCTTGTTCTTACATCAAACAACAAAGCCATTGCTTCTGCTGCCGCTGTTCCTTCATCAAGAAGAGAGGCATTTGCAATTTCCATTCCTGTCAATTCAATTACAGTAGTCTGGAAATTCAATAAAGCTTCTAAACGACCCTGGGCAATTTCTGCCTGATACGGCGTATAAGCAGTGTACCATCCCGGGTTTTCGAAAATGTTTCTCTGGATAACCGGAGGAACGATAGCCGGATGATAGCCTAAACCGATATACGATTTGAATACTTTGTTTTTAGCACCCAATTGCTGGATGTGTGTCAGGTATTCGTATTCGGTTAATGCCGGGTCTAATTGTAAATCATTTTTTAAACGGATTCCGTCGGGGAAAGTTTCATAAAGTAGTTGGTCCATGTCCTTAACACCAATGGTCTTGAACATGTGTTGAAGGTCGCTCTCTCTTGGACCTAAATGTCTTAAAGCAAATGCATCTGTTCTCATCAGTTCTTATGTACTGTTTATAGGCGTTTGAAGTATCTGAAATACAAATATGTCAAACGGTAATTAAGTTGTGTATTTAAGCGAACAAAAATAGCTATTAATCTCTTAATAAAGTTCTTTTTTAACGCCATTTTTTACCGAATTTTCAACCAAATACAATAGTTGTTAACATATTGATTATTTTTGTAAGTATGCAACTACTCAAGAAATTACTTGATTTTTATATAAACGGAAGCATTCATGTTGCCTTTGCTGTTTTTGCACTGGTACAAATGACCTTTCATTTTTTTCATATTCCGTATGATAATCCAATGGCAATGTTCGCTTTTCTGGGAACCATTGTGGGCTATAATTTTGTGAAATACGATGCGTTGGCGCGTTCTAAAAAGCTGACAATGAGCAGGCAGCTCAAAGCAATAGTGCTGCTTAGTGTTCTGGCTTTTGCCGGCACAATTTATTATTTCTTTTTGCTGAAAAGGCAAACGCAGCTACTGGCTTTCGGGTTCCTGTTGCTAACATTGCTGTACACACTGCCTTTCTTTCCGAAACTCGGAAATGCAAGAAACTGGGCCGGGGTTAAGATCTATATTGTTGCCTTTTGCTGGGCCGGAATTACACTGTTTCTGCCCATTTTTAATGCCGATCTGCCGCTTTCCCAAGATGTGTTTCTAAAATTCTTCCAGCGTTTTTTACTGGTCATTATCCTGATTATGATTTTTGAGATAATCGACTTAAAAAATGACGACCTTTCTTTAAAAACGGTTCCGCAGCGCCTGGGTGTTTATAGAACAAAAATGCTGAATCTGTTTTTACTCATTCCGTTTTACTGTCTCGAGTTTTTTAAAAGCGATTTTCAGATTATCCAGCTTTGGATTAACCTGATACTGATAGCGGTAATTGCCCTTTTTACCGTTTTTTCAAGTCCGAAGCGTTCGGAATATTATACTTCTTTTTGGGTAGAGAGCATCCCTGTTTTCTGGTGGATTCTCGTTTTGGTTTTTGCTTAGTTGAGGAATATTCTTACTTTTTGTAGGTTTTACTTGTTTTGTTTTTAGCGTATTAATGCGCTGTTGCAGCCATTTTTATCTTGATAAGTTTGGAAGACAATAAAAACGAATAAAGTGAGCCGGTATGCACTTCAACAAAACGGGGCGGAAACTGAAAAGCCTATGAGTAAGTAAAAAAACCAAATCGAAACATTATGGAAGTAGAATTAGTATCAGTATCGGAAGGAATGGTTATCAAAGCCTTTGGCGGCGATGGCGGTTCGGAATTTGCGGCAGATTATATTCAGTCAATTGGAATATATGCCGGGAAAGAGGTAGATTCAATTACAATAAACGGAAAGAAACACGGCGGTGGCGGTGGCGGAGATACCGGAACATTAATTTTAAGTTCTGATGAATATATTTCAGAAATAACCATCCGTTCCGGAGCACGTATCGATAAATTAATGCTGACAACAAACAAAGGAAGAACCATCGGCGGCGGCGGCGGTGGAGGCGGAGAAACCGTTCTTAAAGGAATACGTGTAGTCGCCATTGGCGGTAAATCCGGTTCCAGAGTTGATAAATTGAGAATAACGTATGTTGAAGATTATAAGCCTTCAACGCTGATTGAAAAGAGAGGCCGTTTTATTATCGGTTTTACACCACAGGGAACCGTTCTTAAAGAATATACGGAATCGACATCAAATACTTCCGACAGTTATGAGAACATTACCAGTACCATGCTTAGCCAGCAGTATAATGCCAGTGTTGAAGCCGAGTACTACGCTAAAGTGTCCTTTGCTACCGAAATTAAGTATGAAACAACGCAGTTAACCACTGTTAAAAGAGAACTTTCCACACAGCTTGTTAACCAGCAGTCGAAAGAAATTACAATTGCTCAGGGAATGGTAGGCGTTCTTTTACTGAACGGAAGCGTTATGCAGGGTTCAGACGGCGTGTACTGGATGTTTCCAAACAGCGTGCTGAGTTATGCCGTTATCGCTGTTACAGATTATCAGAATGTACTGGATCATTATGATTTAACAGGAGAGCTGTCTACGCAGATGCCGGAACTGTTGAAATATAAGACCGAAAAGAATGATTACGTTTTTTACCAAAAAGCACCCTTGCGTTAATTGATTTCCAGTTAACAACAGCTGTCATACAGCTACATATCTTAAAACCACGATGTTTATTCGTGGTTTTTGTTTTTAATTAAGGATAAGGATTTGATTCCCGGATGGTTTCTTTCCGGCATCCGTTTGTTGCGGTGTTTCACAGCAACAAACGGTTATGATAACAAGGTGCTTAACTTTAAAACAAGCAAACCGGTAAATACGGAAGCGAACAGCAGAAAAAGGGCATTCATAAAATAACTTCCGATTTTAAAGTGGATTTTCTGAGGGATTTCATACATAGGATAATAGGCAATTTGTGTCGCCACTTTACCCACCCAGTAAGCCGCTATTAAGGCTGTAACAGCAAAAGCCAACCGGGTGTTTTGCTGCAGGTCTTCCCGGAGAAAGATGGTAATGATGCCAAAGGAAAAATTCAGTCCCTGTATATACCTGCCGTATGTTTTGGCAATTTCCTGGTTGAGCGGTTTGAGTTGCTTAACATCGTTGTACCAGTCAAAAACCTGGTGCCGGATATACGGATATATCATAGCGGTAAAAATCTGGCCTGTTCCGGCAGCTATCCATAAGCCGTCTGGTATCTGAAAGTTCATGATTTATGCTTTAAAGATTATTTTTTCCTGCTGTTGTGCCTCTCTTGCTTTTCTTTTACCTCTGAAAAAGAAATATAAATTGATGAATAACATGATGCCGAGATAAATGGCAAAACCACCTATTTTATAGCTCAACAACTCGATCAGGGTTTGATAGGTATTGTCATAAACATCCATTTCCAGGATCATAAGGGCAAAGCCAATGTTTAAAAGATAGAATCCGGTTTCGAATAATTTGTTTGTGGCTTCGGCAATTTCTTCCCGTCCTTTAAAAATGTCCAGCATGTAAATTTTTCCGTTTTTAAATAATGTTTTAGAAACATAATTATAATCGCGAAATCGAAAAGTGATAAATTGTAAATTGGAATGTGCCGTTTTTTGGTAAATAATCGCGTTTTTGATAAATCGCGTTTGAGCGGCAAATATACTTAAAACTTTAAAACCCGTTTAAACATAATTTAAAAGCCCCATATTGGGGCTTTTTAGGTACTTGGAGAGCCGTACTGCTCAATCATTAGTAAATCAGGCTTAAACACGTCTTTAACGTCTGTATTAGGCTCAAAAGTGCTAAATTCTTTCCGCTGCGGCTTCTTTTTAATTATTCCCCGGTGAATGTCTGTAAGAGCTTGCTCTATAAGTTGCAGCCCCATTGCCTGTAGCTCATGTTCCCACAGCAATTTTGCGGCCTTTTTAGGCTCCATAGCGTACGTTTTTGGGTCAATAAAGCAAAAATCCTGATAGGCAATATCGCCTCTGTCGATTCCGTCATTTAACCAAAAAACAGTTCCACCGGTTATTGCGTCGCGCATTCGCACCGCCCATTCAATTGACGAACGCCCACGGTGGCGAGGTAATAAACTAGGGTGGTAACCAATCCACCCGATTTTAGCTTTATACCTTGTCTTACGCCCTATATAGTCGAATGAATGAGCCGTTATTCCTATATCGACGTTATCCGGTAAAGTGTCACCCGTCAAAGTTCCCGCCGGTACATGCTTAATTCCGAAAGTATGAGCGGTTTTAGTTAGATACTTATCGTCTATTGGCGAGCAAACGCCCACAATCTCGATAAAATCTAGCCTATTGCATAACGCAAAGACTTGTTCGCCAAAATATTTTTGACCTGATATAAAAACCTTTAATTTTTTCATTTTCCTAAATATTTGAATGCTTGAATTGCTCTAAAGTGGCCGCCATAACCGCAGCCCTGAATACCGCCTTTTTTTCCTGTTTTTTCAATACTTTTTATGCTTCGCGTCTTATTGGAACCGTATAATTTTGCCCCTGTTTGTTTCCATAATTTGGAGTGGCGTAAATACCCGCATAATTGGGGGTGTGAAGTATGAAAAAAAGTGTGGTACTTATGCCCACACCGACCGTTGCCCTCTAAATGATATTGCATCACCTCATTTAAAAACGCGGTTCCAACTCCCGCGCCTTGCCATTCGGGCATAACAACGAGGCGCGTTGCCCGGTATGCCTTTGCCGTAAACAAAGGCGTAACCGCTAAATGGGCGACAAGCTCACCGTTTACCGTGGCAACAAAATACTCAGCGGCCGGCGGGTGAGGTAAATCTAAATAATAATGCTCTTTAAAATATTTCCAATAAGTGCCGTTTGTCTTCCAAATGTCGAGTTTAATAGCCGGTCGTTTTTGGATTTTTTTTTTACTTCACCGGTTCGGGTATCGTAGACCCAATCCGGTTGCAGCCATTCAACAACATCGTAATGACAGGAAAGCAATACAATTTGTTTGCCGGTATTTCGCCTCCATGATTTAGCAAAAGCTGCCGCCCCAATTTGCGCAATTTGGCGATCTACGACGCTCGTAAATTCGTCAATTACTACTTTGTCCGGGGCGTCACAGATTAACCGGGCTAATCCGGCGCGGTATTGTTCACCGTTAGATAAAGCTCCGAAAGGTCTAAGCCACGCCGGTACATTACCTAGCCCAACGGCGGACAATGCTCCCGTAACTTCATTTAAAGGTTTTTCCGGGGCGATATTTTCAACGATAGGTAAATTATTATCCCAACCCGAATAAAGGTCGTGTATAGCCTCATTTGGCCAAATCTGTTTACCTATTGACGTTTTGCCGGAGCCTGACGAGCCTACAATAAGCCCGATTTGCCAATCTTGCCCCTCAATCGGTAATTCGGCCGTGTGCTTCCATTCGTGGCCATTTTCAGCGTTAAATAATGATTTTACTTTTTGTGCGCGAAAGCTGCTAAAATTTTTAGAGCTGTGGTTTACTTCAATTCTCATACGCTTACCACTTTTAAATCATTAAATCCCATTTCTTTAAGTTTGTCGAAAATTTGTTTTTGTTCGACCTCGTTACCGCATTTCACAATTACGGCGTGTTGTTCTTTGTAATTAAAACTTGCCATTCGTTTTTGATTGATGATTGATTTTTTAAAATTGATGGTTATATTTGCAGCTCCTACGATAATTTATAAAATAGCAAAGCCACAACATTAGAAGACTTATGTCCTCCAACGCTGTGGCTTTGTGCTATAATAAATTACCGTAGGAAGTATTTATTTGTTGGAGGGCTTTTTTCAAATCCCCCTCCCGGATTTTTTCTTTTATTTTCCGCCGTCTGGAATTTCCGGAAACTCGGTAATTTGATCAAAGTGAGTGACCTCAAGATATGCGCCCTCAAAGATGTTTTCAATTGAATCTGAACCGTCAAATCTATTTCTTACTCGAATTTGGTTAGCTTCATAAGTAATTTCTACAGCTTTTCCCTGATGATCAAGATTTGAAATAATCGCGGTTGTGTTGTATTTGTGATAATTTGGAAACATAATTGACCATGAAGTAGAATCGATTTGTTGTACTGTAACTTGACCGATCGTATTTTTTAACTCAAAAATTTCAGGAACACAACCTTGACGGTCAGGGTCAAGTTTTAACAATTTTGCTCTGTAGACTTTTTCGTGTTCCGTGGTTTCGGAGTCGTCAAGGTCTTTTAAGTAGTCAACAATTGCGTTAATTTCATTCGCGAAAAGAACGTACTTCTTTGGGGTATTTGCTACTGCCGCTAATTTTTCAGGGCTGTCTTGCTTAAAACCGATTTCATTAATTGTAATTTCTGCCATTTTATTATAATTTATTAGGGATTAAAAATTCTGCTGTTTTTTGGTACTTTACCGATTTGTATTCTTTTGTTTTAACTTCAAATTCATTTTCTAATGTTTCATAGGGCTCCTCTATTTTTTTTAACACCTCTATTTTACAGCAAATAGAGCACAGCTCATTTAACAATTTGTCTAACTTTATCTGTAATTGATAGTTATTGTATTCTGACTCGTAAACACGCATTTGAGCACAGCTTACCTGGTGTAATTCACCGTCAACAATTTCTAAAGGGCATACGCCAAAAATAAAATCAGGTATTTTATCCTCCGGTAAAACCAGCGGATCATTATCGAGTCCTAAAAAAGTTAACTCATTGAAACAATTTGCCACACTTTCCCATTGAATAAATGGTTTGTGGCCAAGTTCTGTGGCCTTGTAATATATCATAGTGCAATTATTAAATATTCAAATCTTACGTTTTGCTGACCGGAAAATGGCTCATACGCGCCAAGCCTAAATCTTGTGGGTTCATGGCCGGCCGTAAACCAAACTAATAAATCTTGGGAGGCGTTTCCCATAGGTCTAAAAGAATGAAAAGTACCTAACACCATGTAATTACTTGTACCCACGTTAGGAAAATTTATATAAACCGTTGCCGTTGTGTCATTAGGAAAGTCGCCCAAAATCGCCACCCCTTTATGCAAATAATTAAGAATATTTGTGGGCTTATTTTTTATAAAAGATGCACTGGCAGAATTTACGGTATTCCAATCCGGTTGTACATTTTTTTGGGCGCCCTCCTCAATACTGTTTAGCTTCTGTAATAGCGCAAGCGTAAAATTATAATCCGTGTGGACATAAAGCGGGTCTATTACAGTAGCAAACGGCAGTTCAAAACTGGAAAGTTCTTTTATTGTCTTTAGTTTGGTTAATTCAGAAAAGTTAAATAAATCAATTCCGCCTGTTCCACATTTTGCGTAAATTGTTCTATATGCCGGTAAGCTGTCGAGTTGTAGGTCATTGTCGGCGTCAGTGTTGTATAAAACGTTTTCTATTTCCTCAATGATTGTAACCGTGCCCGTAAACGAGCCCCCAACAAAAGGGATTATCTCCCCGTTATACGAAATAAATCCATCGGAAACAGTTACGCCGTGCGAGTTAGAGTTATTAATCGTAACGCCCGTTATAATAGTTTTATCTCCCGCTAAATGGGCAAGCGCGCCGAGAGGTTCGCGAAAGGCGTCTTGCACAAATCGCCATGTTTTGTTCGTACCCGGAAAACCTGATGCCGACACAATCAGTTTATTACCTAAACCCATACAATTAAATAGTTTTTAACATACAATTTATAATAGTCGAGCTGCGCTCTAATTTTAATCAAATAAGCATTTTCCTCTTGGTCATTGCTTGGTTTTAAATCTCCGGGAATCAACACTAAAAAATCTGCACCGTCGCCTATAAATTCGCTTTCTTCCCGGTAATACACCGGCTTATTATCCGGTTCCTCGTAGTGCATAACCGGTTTGTTTTCTTCGGGTTCATAAAACCAAATAGGCTCACGCAAAACGGCGTTAGCGATTATAATTCGCCTGTGGTTGTTATCAAATGCGTCATTTAACACCGCCTGCAAATAACAAATCTGGCTGTTATGGTTTAATTTGTAAAGAGCCTGTTTTCTAAACTCTAAAAACTCGAAATGCAACCATATAATCGGGGTAAAAAAAACCTCTAGTAGCCTTATAAACTTAAATTTTCGTAGAAATACCGGAAGATTAAGTATTATAAAAGTGCGCCAATTTATGTTGTACACGTTATCCATTATTCCGAATAGGGGATATAATTAATTAAAAGCTCATTTTCGTCTAGTTTCATGTATCCGGCGTCGGCTATTCTGATCTGTTGTATTATGCCGACGTTTTGCACATCTGTCGTCAAATAATCATAAATACCGTATTTGGAATAGGCTGCTATTACATCCGCTATTTTTACCCCCGGAACTTCTTTTAATCTATCTTCCAAATGCTGCAAAACCAATTTGCCGTTTTCAAAATCAATCGATTTTAAGTATTGTTTAATTTGATTTATTACCGGTGTTTGGTCGGTTCCGTCCGATCTTGATCCGTCGGCATTTAATACAAGTGCGTCGTAATGAATATTCAAGCGGATTTTTAACAAATCGGCTTCACCGGTTGTTATTTTTACAAGTGTTCCGGCGTCAGCGATATTTTGATTAAAATATACGTCCAATGCGGTAACCTGTTCCGGGGTTAATGGGCTATATTCTCCGTCAACTAATCGTACTACTTTTAATCGCAATGTTCCGTAACCGTTTTGAACTACCCTAATAGATGCCGCATTTGCAACAATACGTGCCCCTGATATTTGGGCATTGGACAAACCCGTTAAATCATAGTAATCAGTTTCCGGAACCAAAGGGACACCAAACATAAAATTGAGGGCTTTTTCGCGATACCATTTTGGGGTATGTATCCTTGATTCGGCAATACGTTTTTCCATTTCTTTTTTGAAAGTGTCCCAATATTGCTCTTGCACAAATTGTGCAAAAGCGATCACCCAAACCCAAAGCCTCCAAATTGCGACTTTACTGGTGCTACTGACGTCGGCTAAAGTTTGTTCCTGGTCTATTAAAACTTCCAAAGGCGAAAGCTCAACCGCCTGTGCTTTTGCGGACAAAATAGTTTGTTGAATTTGTTTTATATCTCTCGCCATTTTATAAACGTGTTGGTAGCTCATAGCATAACACAAATTCCGGCGCCGATTGGCTTTCTAATGTGCTAAAACCGGAAGCCGGTATTATTTTTTTATTTTGGTAAAACTCTACTATATCGTTGGCTTTTGCGGCTTCACTTGGTATGCGTAATACGTCACCCGGCGATAGCATTTCAGTTATTGCGATATTATTTTCTATGGCTATATTAATTATACCCTGAAGCGTCCCGCAATGTTGTAAGGAAAAATCTAAAAGGCTCTGATTATGTAGTAGCGTTTTTTGCATTTCTTAGCTGTTTATTTTCTCTTTTTAGTTCCGCAATTTCCCTTTCTAAGAGCTTAATTTTTCGATCGCGCATTGTTATTTCTGATTCTAAGACCTGTACTTTTCGGTTTGACATTGCCTCGAACTCTTGAAACCTGATTTCATAACGATTTTCTAATTCTTGAAACCGGATTTCGTAACGACTTTTTAGATCGTCGAGAAGCTCTTTATAATAGCCCGACAATTTTATGTCGTTGTCTATTTCTTTTGACTCATTTTCGGCATTCATACCGGTCACCTCGGCTTTTAGCTTTTTTCGGCCAAAGAACCAGCCAATCGCAGCGGCAATTAAAGTCTGTATGAATTCCCCGCCGTATTGTAGAACATAATCTTTCATGCTTTAAGTTATTGTTACGCTGTTTAAGTTACCGGTAACGGTTCCGCCGCCGGATGGGGCAATAAGCCCGCCCGTATAGTTGATTTGTAACTGTTTTATTTCCTCGATAATCGCCTGAGCAATTCGGTCGCTTATTCGGTCTAAAGACGCGTTATGATCAACTTCTTCCGTTTGCTCCGCCTCTAAAGCGGCTTTTATTTTGTTTTTTAATCTGATATGGTTTAAAGCCATTTTAAAATCATTTTAAAAGGTTATTAAATCGATTTTCAAGTTGAGTGAATTGTTCCCTATTAATTAATTTAATAGTCGGACCCGCATTGGTTGTAAACCTCATTGCCTTTATAGCCGCTATCAAATCGGCCATCACTTTTTTTAATGATTCGTTTTCTTTTTTTAGTAAAAAGCCCTCTTGGTCAATTTCAAATTGTACGTTTCCAATTTTTAAATCCAAGCTCTCAATTTCTGAATAAGCTTCTACATAAAGTTGTTTTAAATCTTCGTTTATTGGGCTTACCAGTACGGAGCTTCCAATTTTAGGAAAAAGAAAAAAGGCTTTTCCGGTTCCGTCGATTACAGATGATAGCCTCACTTTTGTATATTCGAGTTCGTCGTCTTTTACCGTACAAACTCCGGCCTCTTTTTGAACCGATATTACCTCGACGGGGAAAGTATCAACGTCTCTTTGCTTCAATTTTCTAAATGCGTCTTGTAATTCTTTCTCCATTATAATCTATTACCTATCGTTATTTTTCGTCGCGCTCCTCCGGTTCCAAATGTGGTAACCACTTTTTTGATAAAATAGTTGCCCTCTCGATTAGGATGTTCGCCGTCCAAAATTTTTGCTTTCATTCCTCTTGTGGCAAACGGAATTAAAAAACTTGTGATGTCGCCCTCGAATCCGTCATATTTTAATTTTTCAATTTCGGCTTTAGCCATTTCTTCCAACTTTTTAGTATCAGAAATTACGGAGGTATGGTACGTTCTTTGCTCCCCGTCAGGGTCGCCCACCTCAATACTTTGCCTTTTGTTATCCTTACCGATGTAGGTGTACTTTATTTTTATTTTCCGATCTTCTTTAGACTTAAATTCGAGATTGTTTTCGACCAGATTATAGTTTAAATCATAAACGACCGTTTGGCCAATGTTAGTAAGTTGTTGTAAGCCACAATATAACTTGCCGGAGTCATCAATAAATACGCTCATTAGTAAGTCCTTTTTGAAACTCTCCAAAACTTGGGCTCCGTTCGCGCCTTTAATAATCCATTTGTCCAGGTGTACCTCCGGAATATTATCGGCCAATTCAACGTTAGTATCTTTGACAACCTCCCGCAAAATCTCTTTCATCGTTGTGCTTTCCCAGCTCTTTGTAATATTCTTTCTACGGAGTAGCCAAAGCGCGTCCTCGCAATGAATTTCTAACGGAATTTTAGGGCTAATTTTTTTTACAAAGCCCGTAAATTCTACACCGGAATATATGCCCTCGTAGGCTAATGTGATTTTAACTTTATCCCCAATCTTAATAGCATCTTCCGTAAATTTTTGCTCATCGTTTTGTCGAACTTTAAAGCGAGTCGGTAATTTAATCACCGCCGTATCGCTCATTTCCTCAACCGATTTTGTAACCTCGATTTCGTGGATTGAGTTAAAAACGTAATCGCCTATTTCTACTTTAGAATCAAGTATGTACATTATGCCAATAAGTTGTTTTTTTCTGTGTCTTTTTCGTTCAAATCTGCGTAAAAATCTTGATCGCTTACGGCGGAAATAGAGTACGTTTGTAACCCCGATTCTCCCACCATTTCGTCAAACTTTGTTTCTAAAATAACAAGTTTCCTAACCCCGAATAATTCAAAAAAGGCGTTCGATTCAACCTCTAAAGCGTCGTTAATGTCGTGCATTTCTTTTAGCATTGCGACCTGATCAGCTGGGTATAAATCCGTATAATTTGGGTTAAAACAAACGCCCTTTATTGAAATTATATCGTCTTCAGCGCAGATGTATTCTTTAACCGTTCCTTTGCGATATTTACCTACTGTGGGCGTCTGTACAATTGTTTTTGATAAACCGATCGAAATTAGCGGCTCATTAGGCAGCTCAAAAATTTGTCCTTTATATGACAACTTTAGTTGCATGAAGTACTTTGCTCCGTTTAACTGTTTGCTGTTAATACCCCGCAAGTCCGGTAAATCAAACTTTTTTTTATTGCTTTTCCACCATTCAGGAAAATTCGGGCCGATATAATCAAAAATCGTACGGGCTGCTATCTCTCGTATATTAAATTCCGCCATTATCCTGTTTGCATTTGGTTTACACTATTCACGGCTCGCAGTAACATTTCCTGTACCTTTTCGCCTAAATTATTTAGCCCTTTTTCTGTACTTTCTACATAAATTTTAGTATCGTCTTGGAGCTTTTCAATGTTGATTGTTATGTGGGTTATTTTTGAACCGCCGGAAACAATAGAATCCTTTTTATCTTTTCCGTCCGTTTTATCCTTACCCAAACCGGCTCCTTTCTGTTTACTTAGGTAGTCATCATAAGCCGCCGTACTTCCGTCTTTTTGGCCAAGCCCGCTAAACTTATCTTTAATCCCTTTAAAATCTTTTTTAATCCCCTCGGTATCTACTTTTATAGCTATTTGGCCGAACTCGTTTTTAGCTTTACCGAAATTATCGTTCATCTTTTGGTAACCGTCGGCGACGGCCTTTTTACGGGCTTCAATGTCGCTATTGAGTTGGGCGAGCATTTTTTGATTTTCCGAGCTGTCGCCCATTCCCACGGCTTCTTTAAACTTGTACCAACCCATTTTAATTTTGTCGATGCCGTTCATTAAAGAGCTAGTTACGTTATTCCAATTTGCGCTGATAAAATTTCCGAATGTTTCCCACAATAGTTTAGCGCCGTTTACTGTATGCCTCCAACTATCTCCCCAACCGCTTGTGTATTTTATCACCATTCCAATTACCATGATCAGGGCTATAATACCAAGTACAATCCATGTTGTAGGATTTACAAGCATCAACGCGTTATAAATCCCGATTGCGTTATTCCAAAGCCACCAAGCGGCGGTTATTATCATAATCTCTCGTGCAAATGGGGAAAGTAACGTAATAACGTTGTTTAGACCAGTCGTAAACCAATCAACAACCAACAAGACGCCCGCCATTATATTACCGAACGTACCTAATATGTCGCTTACTCTTGAAATACCGAATGCAACTCTTATAAATACCTGTAGGGAAACCACAACGGGTTCAATCATTGCCCATAATAACTCAAACCATTTCGATACATACGGCAAGTAAATCGTTAAAAATTCTATTGCCTCACTGACTCCTATTAAAGCGGCGGTGAATAGCCCCGCTGATTCGCCGCCCACGGCCACTAAAAAGCTGTTCCACTGGTCTTCTAAATTTGATATTTTCCCCCCTAATGTTTGTGATATTGCTTCCATTGAGCCCGCGACGCCCGTCATTTCGCCGTATTGGATTAATGCGTTTCGGATGGCCGACTCATTGTTGTTTATTTCTTTTGTAACGCCCTTAAAAGCGAGTGTAACTTTCTCTCCGTTTTTACTGGCCTTTATTCCAAATTCTTTTAGCCTCTCAAACTCCCCGGATTGGGCGTCAAGTATGGCCTCTGTAAGTTGGTCGAAACTTTTACCTTGTGAACTGGCTAAATCACCGAGTTTTGTTAATTCCTGTGTTGTGGGGGCGAATCCCCGGTTCACTAACTTTACAAACGCCCCGGTTAGCTCGTTTAATTGGAAAGGCGTTTTGGCCGCAAAATCAGTAAGCATGTTCAGCGCGGCGGCTCCAATTGCGTCCGATTGAAAAGTATTTGCTAATACAGCGTTGAACTTTTCATATTCGGAGCGCGCCTCGACGACCTTATGTGTAAAGGCAATCATTACACCGACGGCAAAAACACTCGCGAGTAATGATTTTATTCTACTGTAAGTATTAGCCATATTTGAGGCCGCCCGTTGGTTTTGGGATATGGAGTTTGTCAAATTAGCGATCGAGCTACGCACCCCGCCAACGGATTGGGCGACATTTCTTAGAGTGGCCGAAGCCATATCGCGCATTTTTACCACAAATTCGTATGCGTTCATCTTTTAACTTGGTTGGGAGCTTTCCTTTTCGTTTGTTCTTATATAATGGAGGTTTTGTATTTCCTCCGCCCATTCCTCGTCGTCTAAAATGCTTGGGTTTGGGACGTGTAGATAGTACTTTAAGTAGGCGTCATATAGTCTAAAGTTGATATATTCGGCCAACTTAAAGGCTGAGGCGTCATTCTTATCGATGACCGCCTCGTTTAGAGCTTTTTTATTGTCGCTACTTTTTTATTTTGCAATTTTTCGATTGCCTGATAAAGCGGAAAACGGATTTTCGCGTTTTCTTTGTCGTTAAAAGCGTCGTCCTTCTCAACACAAATACGCTCGAATAATTTTTCTTGCGTAACAAAGGCTTTATTCGACGGGTTTTTCTTTTCCGCAATCTTTATGTCATCGCGGCCAATGATCCTAACTTTACATTTTGCCTCGCCAATGGTAATAATTGACGCGTTACCGTCTGGAGTAATTTCGGCGTCGTCATAAATAAAGAATTCTTTTAGCTCTTTTCGCGCTGCAAAGAAATACTCATCAACGGTTTTAATGTCTTCATCACCGCCAATGAATAGAGTATTTAACATAACTTCTCCGAAAGCAATCTCCCCGTCGTTTTGTAACGCGGTAAACGCTCTTTTGAAATCGGCCATTTTTGGCAACCGTAAGTATGCCGTTTTATCTTCTACCGGGAGTAAATAAACCTCCCCGTATTGTTCTTTCCACTCTTGAATTTGTTTTTGTGTCATTTTTAAAATTGTTTAAAAAGCCGTCCGGTTGAACGGCTTGTGTAATTGAATATTTGATAGTTTATTGTTGGGGCTTAAATTCTAGTCCCATGAACGGTAATTCAACTAGCATATTTTTGTCGCCCTGTTTCATACTTTTTTTATACTCTAAAAATTCGCAGGTCTTAATAATGTCTGTTACCGTTGGGTCGGTTGCCGACGCGGCATAAGTCCACACGATGTCAAATTCAATAGAGAGAACATCTTTACCCGGTGCGTCTTGTATCATTGATTCAAGCTCACTTTGCCAAACGGTTAATTTACCCTCAACGCCGACATTTCCCCGTAAAATTTTGTGGCCTTTTTTACCTCGCCCCCTCAATACCTCTTTATCCTGTTTTACGGTACATTCAATGTCCGTAACCCCTTCAATTATTCTGCCTCCAATTGCAATTGTGATGTCATTCCACCCGTATTGCCTGCTGCTATAACTTTCCGCCATTTTAGTCTAATTTTGTAGTGAATCCAATGTTTATAGTGATAAAGTCGCTATAACCAACAGGTAACAACTGTAATTCTATTACGACATTTTCCGTAGTTAGTACGTTCTGTTTTTCGTCAATAAATGCCTTCACGCTTGAGAGCTTACCTTGTTGTACCATGTTTTGACCGATATTACTTTCGATCTTGTTTTGCCAGCCTTTAATAATCGCCGGGTGTACGGTTCCCGATTCTGTTACCGGTATTTCGTCCGACAATTCTTCAATCATGGTATCGTATGCAATTAATACCGCCTCGTCCATAACCATACCACGCGCTTGTGTTTTAAAATCATCTGTCGGGAGGGTGAGCGTTTGATCACCGGTAAACCAGTAGCCGGAGCGATTAGCAAACCCACGTAAAAAGATGTAATTCTTTTTTGCAATAGCGTCCCAAGTAGTGTCTAAAGTTTCGACCGGTTCCCCGTTAGTAAAATATGCGGTAAGCGTTTCAACCGCCCCGTCTTTTACCCTTGAAACTTTCCTTTGGCTTGGGATTACGGCCGACCTCCCCAAATACATCCCAATAGACGCATCTTTGGAGCCGTCATTATTGGCCAGTAAAATAGATACCCTGTTAAATTCAGTCGTTGCGTAGTCTTTTAGATCGGCGACAACCCCCGAAAACTTATTACCGGAAATGATTGTTCTAACCGGGTAATATCTTTGGGCGAAGTCATCCGCTAAAGCCTGAGTTTTCGGTACGGCCAAATGCACGTCTTCGTCTAATCCGTCGGTTATGGTTTCTCCGGATCCGGGTTTTTTGACAAATCCTAAAATCCTGATTTTCCCTTTTGCGTCGGATAACAGTTTTTTTGCATAGGAATTTGTTAAATCCGCCATTTCAGTTAATGTTACGGCGGCAGGAACAACCATAAACCACAACTCCGCACCTTTTTTCGCTTGTTCATAAAATGCCGCGATATGCTTATGCGCAAAAGAGTTGGTTCCTGTAGCTTCTATACCTAAATTTTCGGCTTCCTCAAGCGAAAAAATTTGATAAGAGATACCGGTAGTTACTTTATTTGTTCCCGATATAGTAGCACCGGTTAAAATGATCCCCGGTATTTTTAGGATTTCAGCCGTGGCAAGTCCTAAACCGTTTTTTGAGATGTTAAATTTTATGTTTGGTAAACTCATACGATTTTAAAAAATTAAGTAAATAACCGGCCACAAAGCCGATAAAAAACGCGGCAAAAACATGGAATAGTGAAAGCCCCGATTTGCTGTTAATATTTGTGTCGCTTTTGTTGTGTTGGCTAAAGGTTTCTCTTTGAAGCTCTTTTTTTATTTTGGCAACAATAGCCAAGCTGTCACACGTTGCAGTCGCCTGTAATGTGTCGCCAACAATCTTAATTTTAACTTTTGCCTGGCCGTTGGTTTGCGTATATATTTTTGGCTTTAAAATGTCTTTTAAATCGCCTTTAAATCCTATTTCACTGACGGGGATTTTAAGGCTCGTTTCGGCCTTTGGGGCAAAAATTGTAGTGTCTTTATACGTTACGGTTCTCTCGTTTGTAGACTTTGTTTCGTTTTCTGTTTTTTGAATTTCCTGCCGCATTGTCCGGCAGGAAATCATTAAACAACTAAAACAAAACACTAATAACATGAGTGCTTTTTTAAACATCTTTATACTCGTTTTTTGCGTTAAAACTTGGACACGCTTTTGCCACATTTGGAAAATCTCGGTGGCCTTGTATTACCGCATTTGGAAATTTCTTTTTTAACTCTTTTAAAAGCTTTAATAAGCTCTCTTTCTGTTTTGGAGTCCTGTTATCCATTGGCGCTCCTTTGGCGTCAATTCCACCTAAATAGGCTACATTGATAGTTTCACTATTATAGTTTTTTACGCCGTTTGATACTTGCTCAATGGGTAACAATTGGACTGCGTCACCGTTAGGTAGGATAATAAAATGATAGCCGGGCATCTTCCAACCTAAATTGTTTCTCCAGTAATTCTGTATGCTACTGATTGTCGTTGTTTGGGGGGTTGCTGTGCAATGCACGGCTATAAATTTTATTTTTCTCATTATTCTTCGGTGTCTTCTTCGGTTTCTACTTCAATATAGTTTGGGTTTTTATGGCACTTTGCCGGTTCTTCGCCTAATGTTTTGGCGTGGTCATTAGCAAATTTTAGGTTTGTAAATAGAAAATCGTCAGGAGTTGTATATACTTGTTTTGCTTTCGGATTCTCAGTAAAAAACGTGGTTACTTTTTCTTTAAGTGCCCCCGTAACTTCGGGGGCATTTTCTTTTTTTTTCTGTGCCATACTTTATAGGATTGCGCCTAAATATTTAGGGTTATTAGCTCGAATATTCCCCACTAAGGCTCGTTGGGCAAATGAAATCTCGTCTGCTTGAGAACTTGCCGCGCCTAACGTTGCATACATTTTGGTATCCCCGAAACATCTAAATACCTCGTCTGAACACCATGTAAAAGAGGCTTTTTTGTCCCCGGCTTCTTTTACAGAGCCATAAGGTTTTTTAGCTCCCGCGGATGTATAAAGTGGATTTTTAGAATATCTCCACAGCTTAAACCCGTAGATTTCCTTTGTCTGCAAAATTTCTTTATACAGAGTTTTGTTTTCCTTTTTGATACGCGCCATGTGTTCGGCGGTTAAGCAGATATTTAGATTCTCTGTTAAATCTAAATCCGCGTAGAACGCCTCTAAATCGATAATTGCGTCAATTACTGATGCGCTAGTATCTAAATTTGTAATTTTATTGTAGGCGTTATTTGTTGCGGGCGACCAGGAATACGCAGCTCTAACACCAATATTTTTAGCTAATGATGTTTTGTGGCGTTTGATTACTGACTGACGCTTTGGATAGGATAACTCAATTTCCTGTAATTCTCGGTGTCGGGTTCTTGACGTAGAGTATGTTTTAAGTACTACCTCGTTAGGAATATCCGTAATTGTTTGAAGCGGTAAATCGTCTTCGCTCCCCTCGAAGTAGTCTTCGTGAACATCCGGTTCAATCCCGGCCTCCGCCAAGTGTAATGTATTGTTTTCAACATACTCGGATTTATCCACAGATGCAAAAACGAAACTGGTATCAGGTACTGGGTTCTCTTGGAGGTCACCAGTCCACACTTCTTTTTGTAATGACATTTTTTATTTTTTAATGATTATTGATTATTTTTTTTCGACATGTCTAACACCTTTGGAATAATCTTTTGCCAGTTGTTCATATTTGGCCGGTTCCTCGTCTCTGATTTTTCCTAATTTTACGGTATCATATTTTTGTAAGTAGTCGAAAGTTTCTTCGACCGGTGTTGCGGTGCTATCGCCTTTTTTACCTAGTACAACCTCCTTAATAACTTGACTCGTGGCCGACTGGACTCCGGTTGCTTCTTTATCCGATATTAATTTTGTTAGGATTGCTTTTTGCCCCTCGTGGTCGCCGTTAAATGCTTTAATTTGGGAGGCGGTTAGGCTTTCCGGGATTAACCCTAGCGTTACGGCTTTACCCACTAATTCGGTTGCCTCGGCCGTTTTGATTCCGTTTAATTGCGTTTCTAATTCCGATACTTTTCGGTCGGATTCCTGTTTGGATAATCGTAACTGTTGTACTTCCCCTAACACCTTATCTTCGTGGCTATCTGCGGGTAAGGATAATGCTAATGCAATTGTTTTTAATTGTGACATATTTAGATTGTTTGAATTAACCTCTTTAAGTTTTATCGGTGCGCCACCTCTTGATAATCTGATTGCGCCGTCATTGCCGCCAATATCGACGATTGAAATCTCGACCAGCTTGCAAGCCGTTACGGTTTCGTAAACCTGTCCCGGCATCATTAAGTCCGGTTCTGATGACGTTGATTTTACGTCGGCGTACATTGAGGCCATACGGATATACCCTCGCTCAACTTTTCCGGCAATTGCGGCGGCAAATTCGTCGCCCATATCGAATTCAATTGTAGCAACTAAGTCTGTCCCTTTTTTCCAAAGTTTTACGCATTTCCCTATTACGGCCGTTCCTTTTTTATCGTCTTTTTTATCGAATTCTCTTTCGTGCATAAATAAGACAACCGGATTACGCATGTATTGTTTGTAATCAATTCCGTCAGTTAAAACCCGATAGTAGTACTCATTAACATTTTCGGTATTTATGATAAAATCGTAAGTCATTTACGGTCTGTTTTTGTTTTGATTTCTGAGGCAAAATTGAGTGGTTTTGAGGGCAAAAAAAAATCGCTTTCCAACGCTTGTACCCTTTAAATACAAGGGTTGTACTGTTTTTACACAACCCTTGAAATTGAAATTTTATAGTAGAAATTGAAAGCCGAATTTTGCTCTATGACAGATATAATTTTAGACGATAAAGGCGATTTAAGTTTCAAAAATGGAGACATCGAAATCGGGTATTCCGATAACCAGCACCAAGAGCATATATTACTTGCCAACAAAGGCGAGTACCGCGAGTTTCCGGAGCTTGGTGTCGGAATTGTTCAAATGCTAGACGACGACGACTACATGAGCGTACTTATCGAGGCTAAAAAAAATCTCGAATACGACGGCATGAAAATCAGTAACATAAAATTTGAAGAAAACGGAAACTTAACTATTGATGGAAAGTACAAATAAGAATAAAGGCGGGCGCTTAACCGCAGTTGAACGCGACTATAAGAAAAGCCAGGGGAAAGACTTGTATATAAAAGGATTTTCGATAACTAACATTTCTGAGATTATAGGGGTTGGTATTAAAACACTTTCCGGGTGGCGGGATAGTGACGATTGGGAGAAAGAAAAAGAGTTGAATAATATTAGGCCGTCAGAAATAAAGCGTATGATATTGGAGTATGTACGTGATTTAAAAAACGGTGAAACGCCACTATATAAAGCTGATGACCTTTCTAAAATTTCCGCGGCTTTCGACAGGCTAAATGATAGCCGTAAAAAAGCGGTCTATACTATGGAAAGTTTTGACGGTTTTTGCCAATTTATGATGGTACAAGCCGGTAATAATACCGGCAAAAAACGCGAGACTCATATAGACCTTTTAAAAACCGTTAGGCCATACTTTGATAAATATATAACGGAGCTTTTACAAAATGACTAAGACGGAGTTAAAGGATGCTAAAGAGCGTTATTTCCAACAGTCTAAAGTGATTCAATTATTGTCCTATCAATCATTGTTTAAGGAAAGCTCTCAGGAACAAGAAGACAGAATTAAACGACTTTTAAAACCCGAAAACTATTTGGAGTTTTTCGAGTATTACTATGGCGTAAATTCCGGTTTAGCTTTGGCCGATGCCCCATGTGCCAAATTTCATTTGGATAGTTATTTAAAAGTATTTAAAAACCCTTTAATAAAGCAGCAAAGACGTTGGTTTCGTGGCGCGGCTAAATCTATTCATACCATTGTCGGGAACCTTTCACATTTAAAACAGAACGGCGAGGTTAACTTCGGGTTGGTTATTGGTAGAACTGAGGGGCACTCAAAATTATTGCTATCCGATTTACAGCTCCATTTAGAGAGCAACGAACGGTTTATAAAAGACTTCGGTATGCAAATGCAATACGGCTCTTGGGCGGACGGTCAATTTGAAACCAACGACAAAAAATTCTTTATGGCGTTAGGTCTTAATCAGCCCTTTAGAGGGTTACGTAATAATGCCGATCGGCCGGACTGGGCGGCAATGGATGACTTGGAAGACAGAAAGCAAGCTAAAAATATTGAGCTTACAAAAGAGAATGTACAAAAACTTACCGGAGATTTAGGCAAGGCGGGACAAAAAGGAAGATTCCGACAAATAATGTGTAACAATTACATTGTAAAAGACGGTATAGTTGACGGGTATGCGGAAAAATATAAGGGCTCTAAAAATTTAGATATTTCCACGGTCAATTTGTGCGACAAAGATTTTAATCCGTCATGGCCGGAACGTTATACGAAACAGGAGTGTATCGATATTGTTAATGATACTGATTATCACACGAGCCAAAGAGAAGACTTTAACAACCCGGTTGAGGAGGGTAAACGAATTAAAGCCGAGTGGATTCACTATAAAAAAACGCACGGTAACCAAATACACAACGGACTTATTAGCCATTGGGATTTATCTTATTCGGATGAAGGGGATTATAAATCCGGTGCGGTTGTTTCAATAGACAAAGGGAGGGCGCACGTACTTAATATTTTTAATAGGCAAACGGCTCGACCTATTGCCATGAATATGCATTATGAATGGCAAAAAGAATTCAACCAAAAGGGGATGTCGATTATTTCTTTTTATGACGCGACAGCCTCACAAAAAGTTGTTTATGAACCGGATTGGTTAATTGCTTGTGAAGAAAATAACGCCGTTGACATTCCTTTCCCCGATCACGCGTCGGGGGACAAACATGACCGTATTGATGCAACTTTAACGAGTGCGTTTATGCGGGGGCTTATCACATTTGACGAAAAACTAAAGGGTACTCCCGATATGGAAAAAGCAATTGACCACATCTTATCCTTTGAAAAAGGGTGTAAAACTCCTGATGATATTTTAGATGTATTGGAAACCTGTGTAAGAAAAGGCCGCCTTTTATTCGGTTATTCAAAAAAAGAAGAAAATACCGGTAAACCTAAAATCGGTAAACGCAAAACAAAACGTAGAGTATAGCATGACACCACGTAAAGAACTATTTATAAAAATTCAAAAAGCATTGGCCGATAATATCCCCGAATTGGAGCTTGTGGACTTACAGCGGAAACAGTTTTCAAATCCCGAAAAGGGTTATCCTACTTATTGGACGGCGGCATTAATCAGTATCTCAAAAATTGATTGGGAGACTATGGTAGAAAATAAACAAGAGGGCGCCTGTACCGTTGAAATTACGCTTTATTGTAAAGACGGTTGGCTTGATCAGCATTTTGGAACCGGTGACGCCGAACACGGTTTAATTGAGGTTGACTTAATCGACAAAATAGTGGAAAATCTACAATTTTTAGAGGGTGACTATTTTCGAGTATTAGAATTGAGCGACGAAAGCTCCGGCGATGAAAGCGACGAAATTATGACCTACACGCTCACATTTACAACAAATATTTACAGGAGAATTAACCCTAAATATAAACGGGTTTCATTAACTATAAATCAACCAAATAATTAAAACTATGTTTTTAGATAAGTCAGAATTAAAAACCGTTTCGACAGAGGAAATTATTAATAGAATCATTAGTAACGATGATGCTATTATAGTAGATATAATCGATGAAAGTATTGATTTAATGGCGGGGTACTTATACCAATATTACGACACGGAAGCTATTTTTTCGGCTACCGGAGAAAATCGAAATAAAACGATTTTAAAGCACTTAAAAGGGGTTGTTATACACGAAATATACATTCGTAGAACAAAGGCATTTAACGAGGTGGCAAAAACGCGCTATGACGAGGCAATGCTATGGCTTGAAAAGATTTCAGAGGGAAAAATAAAGCCGCCGTTACCAATACGAATACTTGATACCGACGGGGACGGTATTCCTGACACCGAAGCCACTTTTATGAAAGTTGGCGGAAGAAAAAATTATCAAAATCATTTTTAGATGTCAGATTTAGCCGAGTTGCAAAACCTTTTAAATAAGGCCGCAAAACAAATACCGGAAAAAGCGCTACAAATTATCGGTGTTGAGGGTATTAAATTTATTGAGAAAAACTTTAGGGATGGGGCTTTTACGGATACAAGTACCCGTAAATGGGAAGAAAGAAAAACCGAGGACAATCAGGGACAAGATATTACTCGGTATAGGACTAATCGTGTGGGTAGAGCCGGTAGGCTTAACAGATATGGGAGTAAAATTCAAGATCGTGCGTTATTAGTCGGTTACGGAACCGGAGGAGATAAATTAAAAAACTCTTTTAGGTATCGTATAAATCGCGGCAGTAGAGCCGTTCAATTTTATACATATAAGAAATACGCCCAACGACATAATGAGGGCTTAGACGGTATGCCAAGACGCCAATTTATGGGGAAATCGGCTTATTATAATCAGCAGATTTTTAAAAAGCTAAAAAAGGAAACGGACAAACTATTAAGATAATTCTATGCACAATAAATTAAAAAACGCAAGACAAAAGACCGCGATTAAGGCGGCCAAAAATACTGTTAAACTATCCGGTAATGCTGTAGGAAAGAAAGTAAGCCTTTCCGGCGCAGACGCGCACAATATCGAAAAAGTTACGAGCTTAATGGTTGACGTTATCCGCCGACAAAAAAGACTTTGGCGTAAAGAAATAACGGACTGGCAAGCCGCGAGATATGCTTATTATAACTCCCAAATACCAAGAAACTATCAAATGCAGGAAGTTTACGACGATATCGAACTAGACGGGCATTTAACGGGTATTAGCGAAGACCGGACATTAAGCTGTACAAATGAAACTTACGTCTTTGGAGTTGACAAAATTAAAGACGATGAGCTAACCAAATATATTGAAGACCAGGAATGGTTTGATTATTTAATTGAAGCGGCGCACAAATCAATATACCGGGGTGAAACGTTTATATGGATCAAGGATTTTGAAAAGGGGAATATAAAAGAAGTCGAGGTAATAGATCGTAGCCTTTTTGTTCCCGGACAAAAAATTTTACTATACGACATTAATAGTAATAAAGGCCTTGATGTCTCAGAAATAGACGATATTTTGTTATACGCTAAACTTTATAACAATATTGGTTTATTTGAAAAAGCGGCCGTATATGCAATTCTAAAACGGCATTCGTGGGGAAGTTGGGACGAATTTGAAGAACTTTTCGGAATTCCAATCAGAATTGCAAAAATTGCCTCGCAATCCGAAAAAGTAAAAAATGAGGTAGCCGGGTGGCTTGAGGAAATGGGCTCCGCGCCGTATGCCGTTTTTCCAATGGGTACGGAGGTCGATATAAAAGAAAATAGTAAGACTGATGCATTTAACGTCTTCTTTCAAAAAATTAAAGCCTTAGACGCCGAATTATCAAAATTAGTGTTACACCAAACTATGACAACCGAAAACGGGTCAAGTAAGGCACAAGGAACAGTTCACGAAAACACGCTGAATAGGCTTATCAAAAGCGATAAAAAGAAAATGCTATCATTTCTTAACAAAAGACTTGTTCCGGCTATGCGTAAATTAGGGTATGTAATCCCCGAAAACGCTAAAATTATGATTGAAAAACTTAAAGACCCGAACGAACAAATTACAATTGACGGCCAATTACTCTCAAACGGTTATATCCTTAAAAAAGATTACATCGAGGGGACTTATGGCGTAGAAATTGAGTACATGCCCACACCCGGAGCCGTTAATAATGAAAAGACGGACACGGCAAAAAAGCACTAAGCCTACTTAAATTAAATTATCGAAGTCAATGCTGCGGTTCTAATCCGGAGCCAATTAAATTAAACAAAGATGATTTTTTAAGTAGGCTAATGGATGACTATTTAAGGCAATTGTTTGATGACCGAATAGTATCAAAAGAGAACAGGAAGAAATTATTTCAATATTACTATCAGGAATTTTCAAAAGCCGTTGACGTTGGTTATAGCCCTGATTTAGAAATGTACGACCCCGCAATCGGACACTCTCTAAAATATAGTATGGCCGAGTTTTCCGCATTTAAGGAAACCAGTTTTAAAAAGCAATTAGAGGCCGCACTAACAAAGAACGGGGAAATAGTTAGCTGGGGAGAATTTAAAAAAGCGGCAGAGGAGCTAAACATCGACTACAATATGCGTTGGCTTAAAACTGAGTATCACCAAACAATCGCAACGGCCAATATGGTCGAGAAATGGAAAGATTTTGAGGCAGACGCAGACCTATATCCTAACCTAAAATTTGTGACTGTGGGGGATGCAAGAGTAAGAGAACTACATAAGGTATTAGACGGGTTAATTTTACCTATAACACACGATTTTTGGAAAACTCATGTACCGCCGTTAGATTTTGGTTGTCGATGCACGATTGAGCAAACGGATGAAGACGCAAGCGAGAAAATACCGGATTTAAAAGTTAAACCGGCTTTTGAAAATAACGCCGCATTAAGTGGAAAGATATTTGACGAAATACCCTATATAAATGGCCTTAGTGATTCAGAAATTGAAGAAACTAAAAATAATATAGATGACTTTTTAAAGGACGTTTAAAAAACAAAAGCCCCATAAAGGGGCTTTTGTTTTAAATGATATTTAATAGCTTTTTAAAAAAGGTTTAATTGCGAGGCTTTTCTCGTTTCTCTTGATGCATCTCTATAAATACCCTCGTAGTTTATAATTGCGTCGACTGTGCGGCTTGATAAAAACACTTTTTTTGCAACTTCATCAATTACCGCGTCGATACGCCATTTAGGGTTTTTAGCCTGTAAATCGTAAAACATTTTACGTACAACGGTGTTTCGTTCGTTAAGTCTTTCTGTCCGAGTCATAAGACAAAGATAAATAAGAGTTTTCAGACTAACAAAACGAATTTTATTCTTGTACTTTCTCTGCAATCAATTTATTAAAATACTCTTTGAAATCTTCTATATTTTTATAAGTGGAGTTACTGACCGTTATAAAAGGCACTCCCTTATTAAAATAGAATTTCGCCACATCTTGCCCGGTTCGTAGTGAAACATCGGACTTCCCGGAGGGTTTCTCAAAATTTATTGAAGTTTGCCAAAACTCAACAAAAAAACTAATCAGCCTCTCTTTGGAACCGGTTATTTTAAGCGACTTTATGGTATATATGTCATTTACTTTTCCAACGTTATATGTGAAAATCAAATTTTTGCTACCGGAAAAAGACAAACGGTCTGTATATTCAATTTTATAGGTTCCCCCGCTGTGTAGTAGTTTTGAATCATCGGTATTTGTAACCGTCATATTTAGCCTATAATTCATAAACTCACTTATATTGTTAGTAATATAATTCATATCAAAATATGTTATTTGGCTTGTAAAATGATACGGGTCTTTTACAACATTTTTTGCTGGGTAAAATGGTGAGACCTCTTGTGCTTGTATCATACACCCAATTAGAATGGCGAGTAACGTAATGATATTTTTCATGTTTAATAATTAATTTTTACAAATCTAATATTTTTAAATACTGCAACTTTATGGATTTCCGTAAAAAAATAATGAAGGCTTCTAATAACTTTGCTATCGCCATAAACGCGTACAAAACACAATAATTAAAATACGTATTAATACGTATTTTTAGTACTAAATGTGAAGTTTTACGGAAATCCGTATTTTAAAAAAAAATAAAATTATATTCTTTGCGAGATCAAATTATGTATTAAATATGAACAATAGAAAATTACGAAACCGTTTTCCCGTGTTTGTTTTTATGCTGATCGCGCTTTTTGGCTGTGAGCTTGAGCAAGATGCAATACAAAAAAACAGCTATCAGGAAAAGGTAAAGATTAGGCATAGTACTTTCGATGCGCTATTAAAAGAACAAAATTTTGTTAACGCATTTTCAAAGTTAAGTAAAGGCAAAAATAAGGGCACACAATCAAAAACAGTCATGGAGGCCGAATATGGTTTTAGTATTGTCCCTAATACGGCGAATGTTATAGAAAGTGGACACAGCACTTCTTACACCTTTAAAATAACCCGGCAAATTAACAACCCTGAATATTTCGAAAACTTAGTTATTAATAGAGACAGTTTGAGTGAAATAACCGCATATATTTTAAAGTACATCCCGTCAAAACCATTAAGTCCAAGTGGCATACATCAATCTTTCCATTTTGAGGGAGGTGTTAGTATTACTCCTATTGTATATAACGGGTCGGAAATAAGCAAAACAACTATCTGTATAACGGCTCAAATATTAATGTGTAATCAGGCATGGAGCTCAACAAACACCGGCGTACACGTTGCGACTAATGATTGTCAAGACCAAAACCATTTATTTTACTCTCCCGTTACGACCTGTTACACTACTAATGGAAATATTGGTGGCGGTGGTGACGGTGATCCGGGGGTAACTGTTCCTATTGGTGACGATGGCGGCGGCGGCGGCGGCGGCGGTGGTGACGCGTCAACTGGAGGGGGTGCTCCCCCTAATAATTGCCCGCGATGTCCAATTTTTGTTACGGCTCCTATTGAAGAAATAGACCCCGTAACTCCAACTCCGCCTACGCCATGTAACCATTTAAAAAATTTAACCGCATCCCCGGCCGTAAAAAGTTCTTTTAAAACCTTAGACGGTCGCAAGAGCCAAGACGGTGAATGGGGGTTCGGCTTTCAGACCTATAATAGTACTTCGAATTCTATTATGCCACCAAATGTCATTGAGGCCACATACAATGACCCTAACAAATTGAATATGGAAAAAGCAATTGGAGGAAACTATATCGGCGCGTCCCATACGCACCCTCACATTTCCTACGGTTATTTTCCTATGTATAGTTATGACGATCTACTATATTTAATGAAAGTAGCGGTTAAGCACAATAATGGCGGACAGCCTAAGGACTGGACAAAATACGTATTAACTTTGACAACCTATGACGGTATATTTGCAATTAAAATAAAAGACCCTAATAAATTTTTTACGGCTATGGGGCAAAAAGGGGACGCCATAAAGGAGCGTATTCAAGATGATTATCGCGCGCTCTCTACCGGGGCGTCTATGGATACGTTCAAAAAAACATTTCTTAAAATCTTAGCGGATTTTGATTTAGGAGCCGGTTTATACGAGGGAAGTGTCGATTTGAGTTCGGGAGACTTAGCAAATACTAATTTTAATTGGGGCGAATTATCTCAAAGCAAAGGAAAAATTGTTAACACACCGTGCCCTTAATAAAAAAAAATTGTATCTTTTAAAAATGAAAAAAATGAAAAAAATCATATATAGTACAATAGCAAGTATGGCCACTTTTTATGGGTGTGCCCAAAGCCCAGTAATTGATAGATTTGGGGGCACATCTGCTGACAAAGTTGAAAATGCGTATTACAAGGACGTTAATGGCCTATTGAATCAATACGTTGGAACTTGGATTTATTCTAACGGAAATAAGACGTTTAAAGTTGTTTTTGCTAAAAAACCGATGATGTATGTGTCCAGTTTTAAAAATTATTACGAGGACTATTTAGCCGGAGAATTTCAATATATAGAAAATGGAGTTGAAAAGGTTAACACATTAGCTAATTTAAGTAATTCTTATTCAAATATTAGGGATTATAATTTGTATTCGGTGGCTATGATGAAAAAGGATTCATACCCTTTATGCCCGGAATGTGGGGAGAATGAAAAGCGGCTGTTAATGTTTTTTAATGAGCCCTCGCGTAGAAATATTTGGAGCGGGATAAGTAATAATTTTGTGATCAGAAGATTTGTAGAGAATGGCCAAGAAAAACTTAAAGTACAATTTGTATATACCGGAAACGGCCTTGAAACATTAAACTCGTTTGACGGTGAATCCACAAATATAAATACTTTTAATGTCCCATACGGCGAATACATTTTGACTAAGCAGCCTTAACGTTATATAATTTAACGATACAAAAAAAGCCAAGTAATTTACTTGGCTTTTTTTTCAATTATCCCACCAACGCTGATTTATAAAAACTTCTGCGTATGGGTAAGGAGTTCCCTCCTTTGTTTTAAGTTTTTTGTATTCGGGTAGTTTCATTAGTAATTTAATCTTTTCGGCGTCTTTTAGCTTTTCCCACCGTTCACGTGCTATTTTCTTTTTGGATAAAGCATTATACGGATAATTAGGCCAAAAAGCTGTATCAAACCCTAAATCAAGTTCAGATTTAATAATCTCGAAATTTTCTTTTAATTTTTCCCGCCAAGCATCAATTAGCATCTGTTGGCCGGGAAAGTGACCGGTCTTGAAAAGCCAGTTATACTGTTTTAAGGATAACTCACCGTCTAACACTTCAAAACTTCTAAAAGTGCCGTTTAAACCGTATTTAAAAACCCAAATATACCCGTCTTCTTTACTTCTTACTGTATAAGTGGTTAATGGTTCCGTCATACTAATTTTTGGTGTAATTCATTTGTCAATTTATTTAATATTACTCGGGTGTAATCATCTTTAAGTAATGGCCAAAGCTCCCGCAAGATATTTAACAAACCGTGTGCCTCAAAGTATTTTAAGGTTACTTTTCGTTTTTCCTCACTGAATAAGGTATGGTTTTTTACTTCTTTCTTTTTTAAGGTTTGGAACTTATCCCAAACCTCAAAAGCAATCGATCTTGTTAGTTTATCTTCGGGTTTTGTGCAAGGCTGTAGACACTCCAGTAATTCAAGCATTTTACACACGGCCATTATTTGGTCAACTGTTAATTGCAGCGCTATTTTCATATACATTCTATTTTAGGTTCGCTTAATATTTGCCCACATGATTTACATACTAACACCGTTGTTTCACAGTTTACACAGGATTCAACTACTCGCAAATACTTATCATTATGGGGGCAATCAATCTCGATATTGTCTCCCATTAACTATGGCGTTTAGCGTTCATAATTTCTAAAGCGGATATTATTTTACTCACCTCCAAAGAGCTCATTTTTTTAAGGGGTTTCCTTACCGGTGATTTATCTGATTTAAGCCAATTACTAAGTCTATCTAAATCCGCAATTTCGCCATAACGATCATTTTCAACGCCCCAACCTTTTTGAATACACAATGAAAGTATATACTTATGCTGTTTGTTTTTTGGGTTGAAAATAGCCCAATTATCCTTTTTTATCATCTAAGAAATAAGTTTAATTGTGTGGGCGTTTACCCTTATAAATTTTGCCCCCGAAGCTATTTTCTGTGATTCTATCTTCTTTGCCTTTTCCAAAATGGTGGCGGCTTGTTTTTTTTCGTACTTCAGTTCGTCGTGAATTGACAAGTGCTTTGTCATAGCTCCACTTGGTTTTACTTTTCTTGTTGCCATGTTTTTTTAATTGATTATTCTTTATTTTTTAAAAAATTGGATTTTGAGAGAGCCCGTAGAACTCGTTATTGCCGCATTTAGGGCATACGTTCTCTCTCCATCCGTCGCCGATTTCTTTCTCCGTTTTTTCGGCAGTAGTTCCAATCCATTTGCATTTTTTATTTGTGCATTCATAAGCCTTTGGGGATTCACCCGATTTAACGTATTTTCTATTTTTCATTTTGAGAAACTTTAATGTTTAGTAATAATTAATAGCAGTATAAAATGGCGGCTAACGTGAATGTTATATATTAGAAAATTGTAAATTTATTGTTTGCCATTGGCCGTTCTCATCGCGTTTTTCGAAATTTATATAGTCCTTTGAATGCGAGTATTGATAGCTTTCTTTTAATAGTTCAATTCCGCGTTTCCAATTATTATCATTAAACCGATTTTCCATAGCGTATAATTTTTGTACTAAATGAATATCCAATTCCCCTTTTTTTCTTTCCAATAAGGACATGATTAAATCTCTTGTGTCCTGGTCATCCGCGAACTTTGAGTTTACAAAGTCAATTATGTGCTTTTCGGCTTGGTGGGATCGCTCGTCAAACGTAGCCTTTCCCTGTCTTTTATAAGTTACCCTCATGCCCTCGTGCTCAATTCTAAAGTTGCCTTTCCCGTCTGCATGCCTTGAGCTATATTCCTGTAAAATTGCGTAAACGGTTTGCATATCGTCGAAAGCATCTTTTTTGAAACCAGCCAACATAAGGCTTAACCTGTAGGCCTTTGCTACAAGCCTCAATACTGTTTCAGCCTTTAAATCTTCGTAGACTTTCTTATGATTTAATTTTTCGATTCTCTCGCTCTCTCTCGCCTCTTTTAATTCTGCCTCTAATTGGGCAACTGATTTTTTTTGTTTCTGTGCTTCCATAGTTCTAATAGTTTATTTTTTTGTTTGCTCCTTAGGAGCCCAATTCTATATTTTTAATTATTGCTACAATCTTTTTGTTTAGTTCCTCCGGTACTTGTAATCTGCGAACATCTTTTTGGTCTAATTCTCCAGTAAAAAAGTTTTGCGAGTCGAATAAGGAGCCCCTCTCTTGGTTAATTAAAATCCTTTCGCAAACGGTTAATTCGTTTTCTAATGTATCGTATTGTAAGGCCGTAAAAAGGGTGTCTAAACGTTCGGCTATATAAATAGGCGAGTAATACTCAAATGCTTTCATTTTCTAACTGGATTAAATTCTCTCTTAATTTTCTTAAATCGGTTTCGATCAAAGTACGGTTCGGGTGGTTGTGGTTATGCTCAAGCCAATATTCAAGCTCCCGGATTTTATTTTTAATTTGCTGTGGTGTCATTGCTGATTGTAATTGGTTTTTTAGCGTTATTAATTAATACTTTAGGGTATCTCTTAAAAATTATTTCGGAAACGCCGTAAAAGAGTTTCATTGCAACACTTGGTTTTATTCCTGAAAAGCCGTCGTAAGACTGCATTATTGTTAAAAACTCCTTTTCACACTTAGAAAATTCAGTATTGAAGTAATTACAGACGGGTCTATTGGCCACTATTTTTTGTAAATCATTATGGCTGTTTATTGCAAATTCGGTACACCATGCTAAGTAAATGTCCGATACGATTGACTCGTATTGCTCCGGCGTTATATTAAGCCTTACTAAAATTGGGTTCATTCGTTAATTGTTTATGATTTGACTTCCGTGATATAACATTGCCGTTTTTTCGTCAACTACTATTGTTCCGCCGGGACATCGCCCGGAAACAAAAGCGGTTAGTCCTACTACTCGAATTATGATTTTTGCCAACTTTTTACACAATTTTGCGGTAGAGGTGTACGGCTCTTTGTTGTCCTCATGCGCTAAAAAAATAAAAGTTGTATTTGGAAATTCGTCTTTAAGAGTGTATAACTGCCCGTTTTTCAATTCGTTTACATAGACTGTAATATTGTCCACAATTACGATTTTAGGGCTTTGCCGTTTATTTAGTTTAGCCTTTAGGTTTTCTAAATCTATATACTCAATAAACTTTAGTTTTTTAATCTTTGGGTCTAACTTTGCCCGCTCGGCGTTTGCTTGAAATTCTTTTCCGGTTCCCTCTTCGGCGGATACATAAAGGACGCTTTCAAATTTTGTTAAGTACTCGGCCAGTTTTAACGTAAAAAATGTCTTTCCGTTTTTTTCGTTACCATAAATTAGCCAAAACCCGCCTTTAGCTATAACCCCCAACACTAGAAGCCAAATTCCGTCAAATTCAAAGTTTTTATATTTCTTTTCTAATAGTGATTTTGTCGATATTGCTCGCGCCATAATTATGCTCCAATCTTTATAAGGGTTTCTAAATATCTAAGAGTTGCCTCTTTGTTTATACATTTATTAATAAGTGGTTTTACTTTTGTTTGGTCTTCTACGTTAGCACTTGCAACAGCTCCGATCAGTTCTGAATAAAAAGCCTGTCTATCCATTTTGCCGTTAGGAACGAGCTTAATAAATTCGTCTGAGAACCGAGAGAATATTTCAGCGTAACCGACTTTCTTACCGGAAATGCCTCGCTCTACTTTAGAGCGTAACCCATCTGCGCCAATCATATACCAACCACAAGCCCCGTCCGTTCCGTTCCATAATTCTTTTACTTCTAAAAAAGCGCCGTATTCTAAATCTCCGGCCTCATCAAGTATAACAAGGGGCTTTTCAAGAGTTGTCAAGTAATATTTTAAGTTTGCTTTTACTTCGATATATTTTCCGCCGTTATCGATTCCAACCGTTTTTGCAATTAATCGAATAAATTGCTGTTTAGTCTTAGCCTGTGAGCAATCCACATAAAAAGTGTTTTTCATTGTTCGGCTGATATGCTTTGCACAGGCCGTTTTGCCGATCCCGCAGTCATCAACTAATATCATGGATTTACTAAATTCTTTGCAGAAGTGTAAACTGTCTTCCATATTGTTATAAACTGATGTACGCGTAATCTTCCATTTATCGTCATAAACTTTTACCTGCAATTCTCGGCCAAGAGCTATCCAAGAGGTGTCGGACAACAGCCTGTTAGTCTCTCCTTTTTTTAGCCTTGAATAAATAGCGGGCTTTATGCCTTTTGATTTTGCGTAGTCTGAATCAGAGCCTCCGTAATTTTCTCTTTGTTCGAAAAGGGCTTTAATTACTTTCTGTTTAAATTCGTTTGTAAGGTTCATATTTCTTTGGGTTAAATATTAAAAGTTGATCGCCATGCGCTAGGTGTACTTTTGTTACCGATATACGTATATTCGTCTTCTATCTCGTCATGGAAAACTTCCGCCGGTTCCTCTCTCAATTCAAAGCGTTTAAGGTTTGGAATTTTGAAGCCGTTGTTAAGCGTCTTCGGGGTATTGTCGATAATGTTTATATTTTCAATACTATTTCTTTGTCTCTTGGCAAAAGCCTCGACAGATGCAACGTAAGCGCTTTGTAAAATTTGTGCCTCTTTATCTGCGTCGGTTCTATTCATTGAAGCCCTGTTATATCTTGGCATTTCCATAGCTTCGCAAATAAGCCGGTCTTTATGGTAAACGTGGGCTTTAAGCACTGAGCCGTCATTTGCGTCTAACCAATAAACATCAACTTCTTTACCCTCGATAACTTTCATTTGTTGTATTAAAGCCTCGCCAGTAAGTATTTTCCCGTTCTCGGCTATTGCTCTTTTTCTCCCCTGTAATTTAATGTACCCTAAATGACATGACGTTTCCGTTTTATGCCCTAAAACCGGTAGTATTGCCGTCCAATTTGTTGGCTTTAAATTAGGGGCTTGGTTCATTGTGAAATATTCCCAACGTGTTACTTCGCCGTTTTCCGGGTGTGGCATATTATTCGAAAGCTCAATATCTTTTAACCGCTCATTAACTAAAGTGTCATAAGGAATAACGAGCTTTTTATCGGTTCGTTTTTGCAACGCCTCGGACTTTGCATGTGGCCGGGCTAACCATCCTAAGTTTTCCTTTTCTACGTTATTCCTGAGAGTGCCAAATGCTCTTTCAATATATTTACCTCGTGCGTTATTTGCCTCTATTCTCACGGCGTCAAACATTGCTCCGGGACGTAGTAAATTATCTTTGAAACTGCTATTTAGGGAGCTTTCACATTCTAGCTCATACGGCAGGCAAAAACCCCATTCAGTATAATTTCTGATCATTTGGCGGTAGAACTCTACTATTAATCCCTCCTTTGATTTCCCGTAAACAAATGTTGTAAAACAACGACTTGCGACATCTAAACCTAAATAAAACCACATTCGATCACCGTTTTCGTTATAAACAAATGGGGGTTGTCGGTCATCAATTGAAATAAGCTCGCCTGAGAGCGTTGGCAAATCTAATTGGTGGTGCGGTTTATACAGTCCCATATATTTTTGTCTGTCGCCACTTCTAGCATGGTGCGTGGCAATTCTATTTTCCCATTTATTGATATAATTTATTATTGTAGATTGGGAAAGCGGTTTAAATTCTTTAGGGTTATATATTTCGCCTGTGTCCTCGTTAAATACTTCCGCGTATCCGTTTAGAAATGCCTCATAATTGCGCGCAACCTCTGTTGGTGTGGGTTTATGTGCCTGATTCTTAAAAAGCGCATTAAAAACCATTTCAACGTGTTCATCTACTTTGCGGGCATTTTGTTTTCCGGTTCCGTTCGGGTCTTTAATCAATGAATAATATTTATTTTCTTTAAAGTCCTTTAAAGCCGCTTTAAATCTCTTTGAGGTAGGTAAAGTGTGTTCCGTTTGATACTTTGCTCTAAGCGTATTTTGGAAACTCTCAACATCAAAAATTAATGTTTCCGTTATGCCTCTAAGTGAGCCTTTCATTCTAATACGTTCCTCCATTCGTTTTTGTTCTAGTTTTATCGTTGCTTGCATAACACTTGCGTTTATGATGTACCGCTCCTGTTCATCCCCCTTTAAATTTTTTCCACTTCTCTTAAATTCGCCGTAATAGCGTACGGCATCGGCATCGAATTGGAAAAAAATTTCAAGTGGGTGATTAACTTTTCGCGGGTCGCCAATTGCCTCCTGTATTTCCGGTTTTAGGGTGTCAAAGTTTATTAACAGCTTTCTACCATTACCGCCGATTTGTAGGCGCTTAACTCCAAAAGGTTTGTCTTTGTATCTATACAACTCAACTTGTAAAGATTTTAGAGATTTCCAAAAACGCGGTACAAGCTCATCCGCTTCAACGGCAATCTCAGTATGTGAAAATTGAAATGGCATAGTTTTTTAATCTTTTGATTGTTACTACTAGATTTAATTGGCTTTTTTGAAATTTTCAAAAGTTTTACGTAAATCCGTTTTTAAGTCCTGATAATCCTTACGAATTTTGTCGGCCGTAATGCTATTACGCGTACCGCTCAGGCATTGCCTTATATACTGGGCTGTAAGGCTGTGCTTTTCAACTAATGCCGAAATAATTTCGGGGCTATAAGTGTATTTTTTGTTTTTTCTGATACCTTTGTCCATTGCTTAAATAGTTTCTTATTGTGCAGCAAAAGTATAGAGTATATTCTATATAAACAAATAAAATTGAGTATATAATCTAAAAATTATAGAATGATTGTCGATAGAATTTTACAATTCATTGAATATAAAACAATTAGTAAAAATAAATTTTACACAAAAACTGGTCTTTCTAATGGGTTCTTAGACAAGGTTAAGGATATTGGCGCGTCAAAAATAGAGCAAATACTCAACGCGTATCCGGAGATTTGTCCGGAATGGCTTGTTCTTGGAAGTGGAAATATGCTTAAAAGTGAGCCTATTATTGCAATTCCTAATAATGGTATTGTTGCCGGCATTCCTTTGGTTAATGTTACGGCTATGGGCGGTTTTGGCAATTCTAGTTTTTCTATAAGTGATCAGGACGTAAAGGATTATTACGTTATTCCTAAATTCAAAACCAAAAAAATTGATTTTATGATTGAAGTTGAGGGGAGTAGCATGTACCCGAAGTATAGTAGCGGGGATGTTGTCGCCTGTAGAGTGATAAACGAAAAAAACTTCATTCAATGGAATAAAACACACGTTGTTGCCACAAAGGGGCAAGGAATTATAATAAAACGAATTAAAAAGGGCGGCGATGATTCCCTGTTAATGATTTCAGATAATAAAGATTATGAACCTTTCGAGGTTCCAGTGGAAGAAATAGACGGTATGGCTCTTGTTGTTGGTGTTATAAGACTAGAGTAATTATATTATTTACTGTTTTTGTCTTCCCATACCAATAAAACAACACGCAAATAGCTGATATGCAGTGCTTTTATGTGTATTTTTTTTGTTATACTATTGTAACTATCATCGTTGAGTTAAATGTTTTTATGAAGAAAAGGGCATTATATTGATATTAGTTGGTTGAAAACAGGATAAAAAAAACCTGTTACTGTTAACCCAACTGTTAACCCAACTGTTAACCTAAGCAACTAAACCGGTTTTATCGAGTCAATCTATTTGTAATAAAAAAAGCCCGTAAAAAAGGGCTGTTTTTAATGCGTTTTAATCGCTTAACTGCTTAATAATGGTAGTATTTAGCAGTTATTAGCGCAAAATGGAAATTAAAGCCGTTTAAATGGAAATTAAAGGCTATTTAACCGGTAATTAAATCCCCATTAACGGTAATTAATTGCACAATTTGAATTAATTGATAAAAAGGGTTTTTCGCCCCTAATTAACTGAATTTTAAGGGGTTTTTAGGGTTTTTTATAAATACTATATATTACATTTTAATTAATAGCCCATATAATAGGTCAGAAATAGTGCTATGGGTAAATAAATGGCATAACCGATAATTGTTTTGGTAGTTTCCATAATTGTAAATGTTTGATGTTATTGAATTAATGCTTGAACGTAATTTTTGATTGCAAAAATGTTGATATAGTGTAAAGCCGCTAAGGTGAAAATGATAGCGGATGTTTTCAGGGCAACACTTTCAAAGAGCATTTCCAGAGAGGTTATTTTCTCCCAGTTGAGCAGTGTCATCGCGCAGTAACCAATGTTGATGAGGTAATAACCGGTTAACAGTACTTTATTGATCTGCTGGCATAATTCCTTGTGGTTGGGTAAAAGGGTTGCCACAAAAATGTTTCCGTTCTGATAGCAGATTTTACCAATCCTGACGATGATGAAGATCATGATCGCCAGAAAGAACAGGTAGGCGGGAATGTTGTAGTTCATGGTTCAGCTTCTTTTTGTTTTTTACAGTTATATCAGAACCTTCAACAAAGAATACGGATTCCGGTTGCTGGTTTGTTAGTGCTTTGAAAGCAGTACCGTAATTGCTCTCGAAGTCAACATTAATGCGGTAGTTTTTTACCGGGTAATAATGCCATCTGGGATGCGTCACTTCATATTCGAACGTTACTTCTTTGGTGTATCGGGTATAGCCAAAATAATGTTCGGTAATAAAATCGATTTCAGTATCCGGATCAATTTCACTGCGAAAATCATAAGCGTTTACCGCTATAGTATTCCATTTGGATTTGTTTTGCCATTCGTAGGAAACCGTGCGGATTTCGGCGTCAAGTTTGTTGGTGTGTTTAATCGGAGCAGTACTGTAATGCTCTTTATAAAGCGAATTGGCGATTAGTGTTATGGCTTTTTTAGGAACAATTTCCTTGATAAAAACCACACCCCGTTTCCATTGCCCGTCTTCAAAACGCTTTACATAGAAACGCAGGTTGATCTCATCAAAATGAACATGATACGGAACCCGGATCCCTAAAACCCTGGTATTTCTGAACTGAAAGCCGATTAGGCTGATATAGTGTTTGTTGTTCCAGGAATCCAGTTCGGTTCCGGCGGGCAGATACTGTTGTAATACATCCGGATCGATGGTGTAATTAGCTATAATCAGGTTTTTCCATTGTGCAGTTAAGAAGTTCATAATTTATTGTATTTATTAAACTTTCAGAAAAAAATGAAACATTTATTTAAATTTTTTTTACTTCATGATTTTGAGAACCAGTTTGGTTAACCAGTTGTCTTTATATTCGGTGATTTTGTCCAGTACATTATCGGCTTTTAAAACAAAGTCATGCAACTTGGTTGTCTGTTCCACAAAGTGTCTGGCTTCGGCAGATTGGGTATCTTCTATAGAGGAAACCTCTTTTAAAATTTTTAACGCAGGCTTCAGTTCCCTTTTGCTTCTTTCCTGGGAAATTTTTACCGCCAGTTCGTCCAGATCTTTTTCGGCAGTGAAAAACTCTTTACGCTCGCCGGCTTTGTATTCTTTGTATACAATTCCCCAATCAATCAGCCCTCTGAGGTTCATACTGGCATTACCTCTGGAAATCATTAATTCTTCCATAATGTCTTCCATAGAAAGCGGTTCGGAAGCAACCATCAGCAAAGCATGAATCTGAGCCATTGTTTTGTTAATGCCCCACTGAGAGCCTAAGGCGCCCCATGTTTGTACAAATTTATTTTTTGCTTCGTTGAATTCCATGAGACAAATGTATAACTAAATTTCTAAACTTTCAAAAATAATTGAAAGTTTGTTTAAAAAAATAACCCGAAATCATATCGGGTTATTGTAAATTATAGTAATCCGGCTCTTTTTAACAGGGCTTCCGGTTTTGGTTCCTGTCCTCTGAAATTTTTATACAATGTCATCGGATGGTCCGTTCCGCCTTGCGACAGGATATTGTCTTTGAATTTTTGGGCAACTTCACGGTTGAAAATTCCCTGTTCCTGGAAATAAGCAAATGCATCGGCATCCAGTACTTCAGCCCATTTGTAGCTGTAATACCCGGAAGAATATCCGCCCTGGAAGATGTGCGAAAAGGCAGTACTCATGACATTTTCGGCTACGTCCGGATATAACTTTGTGGAAGCAAACTGTTCGTTTTCAAAAGCTTTGATGTTTGTAACAGCCGATGGATCCTGACCGTGCCATCCCATGTCTAATAAACCGAAGCTTAGCTGACGCAGGGTTGCCATTCCTTCCAGAAAGCTGGCGCTTTCCTTTATTTTTTCAACATATTCCATCGGGATAATAGCGCCGGTCTGGTAATGTCTGGCAAATAAAGCCAAAGCTTCCGGTTCGTAACACCAGTTTTCCATTACCTGACTTGGTAATTCCACGAAATCCCAGAAAACACTGGTTCCGGAAAGACTCGGGTAGGTAGTGTTGGCTAACATTCCGTGTAGGGCATGTCCGAATTCATGGAATAAAGTTGTCACTTCGTTAAACGTCAGTAATGATGGCTTGGTTTCGGTTGGTTTTGTAAAATTACAAACGATGGACACATGCGGCCGTTCATTTTTTCCGTTTTGTATGTATTGCGGCTTGAAGGAAGTCATCCATGCTCCGTTGCGTTTTCCTTTTCTCGGGAAGAAATCGGCATAAAATACCGCTACTAAATTTCCTTCAAAATCGGTTACCTCAAATGTCTGTACTTCTTCATGGTATTTGTCAATATCGGATACTTCTTTAAAAGTGATGCCAAATAATTTTCCGGCCACTTCAAAAGCACCGTTCAGGACGTTTTCCAATTGGAAATACGGTTTTAATTTTTCGTCATCCAGATTGAAAAGCTCCTGTTTTAATTTTTCAGCATAATAAGCGCCGTCCCATTTTTCCAGGTGGTCAATGGCATCCAGTTGTTTGGCAAAATTGGTTAACTGCGCAAATTCTTTTTCGGCAGCCGGTTTTGCTTTTGTGAGTAAGTCGGTCAGGAACGTTTTTACTTTTGCCGGATTTTGAGCCATTCTTTCTTCTAGAACAAAATGGGCATGTGTTTCATAACCCAGTAAATTGGCTCTTTCGTGTCTTAGATTGGCAATACGGATCACGATTTCCTGATTGTCATACGGATTGTTCTGGAAACCTTTGCTGCCAAAAGCGATTGCAATTTGTCTGCGCAGTTCCCGGTTGTTGGCATAGGTTACAAACGGCAGGTAACTCGGATGGTCTAATGTAAAGATCCAGCCTTCTTTGTCGTGGCTTTTTGCAAGGGCATGTGCCGCTTCTATCGTTCCTTCCGGTAAACCTTTTAAATCACTTTCGCTGGTAATGTGCAGCTCGTAATTGTTGGTTTCTGCCAGTACGTTTTCACCGAATGTAAGCGATAGTTTGGCTAATTCGGTATCGATTTCCCGTAAACGTGTTTTTTTGTCTTCTGCCAATAAAGCACCGTTTCTGGAAAATCCTTTATATTTTTTAGTTAAAAGCGTATGTTGTTCTGTGGTAAGATTCAGGCTGTCAATTTGTGCATAAACGGCTTTTACTCTATCGAATAAAGCGACATTTAACGTAATGTCATTGCTGAAAGCTGTTAAAAGCGGCGATACTTCCTGTGCAATTTTCTGCATTTCGTCACTTGTTTCTGCCGAGTTCAGGTTAAAGAAAACAGACGATAAACGGTCCAGTGTTTCACCGGCATAATCCAGAGCTGCAATAGTATTTTCAAACGTTGCCGGTTCCGGGTTATTGGTAATGCTGTTTATCTCTTCACGGGCAAGTGCAATACTTTCGGTAAAAGCAGCGGCATAATCGGCTGTTTTTATTTTTGAGAAAGGCGCAGTATTGTGTTTTGTATTGAATTTTTCTGTTAAAATGCTCATATATAGTTTGTTGTTGTTTTTAAACGTGTTATTTTTGTAAAACATATTCCAATTGCAAATAACCCTTTTTTAATCCAAATCAAAACTGAACAAAAAAAATGACTGGTACTTTTGTATCGGTTTTGCCCCAAAGAAGCTCTGACCACAAGAGCTTTTTTTTATTTGTTTAGATTCTCAGATGCCTTTAGAACGGCTTGTTTTAAACCTTCTTTATAACCGGAAATTTTGTCCTGTATGTTTTTATCATGACTGCCGATAATTTGCGCGGCTAAGATTCCGGCATTTTTGGCACCGTTTAAAGCTACGGTTGCCACCGGAACACCGCCCGGCATTTGCAGAATGGATAAAACGCTGTCCCAGCCATCAATAGAATTGCTGGATTTAACCGGTACGCCAATTACGGGTAGCGGCGACATGGAAGCAACCATTCCCGGTAAGTGCGCAGCACCTCCGGCACCGGCTATAATTACGGCGATACCTCTTTTATGGGCATGGGTGCTGAAATCAAAAAGTTTTTCCGGTGTGCGGTGTGCCGACACGATATCGACTTCCGTTTCAATTCCGAATTCTTTTAAAATATCGATGGCATCCTGCATTACCGGCATATCCGAAATGCTTCCCATTATAATGGCTACTTTACTCATTGGTGTGTGTTGTTTTTTTGTCTATTGCTGACTAATTACTTTTATCGTGTTTTTTACTTCCTCGGCAATTTTCCGGGCCTTGGCAATGTCTTCATTAACGATCGTTACGTGGCCCATTTTCCGGAACGGACGGGTTTCTCGTTTTCCGTAAATATGCGGAGTTACACCGTCAATCGCTAATATTTTGTCAATATTCTTGTAAACTACCGGGCCGGAAAACCCTTCTTCGCCTACTAAATTAACCATAATTCCGGCTGCTTTGCTGTCGGTATTGCCTAATGGCAGGTCCAAAATAGCGCGGATGTGCTGTTCAAATTGGGAAGTATAGCTGGCTTCAATGGAGTAGTGACCGGAATTGTGCGGTCTTGGCGCTACTTCATTGACCAATATGTCGTCGTTTTTGGTCTGGAACATTTCTACAGCAAGTAAGCCTACATGGTTGAATTTTTCCGAAACCTGTAAAGCGATTTCCCGGGCTTTACGGGCAACTTCTTCCTCAATGCGCGCCGGGCAGATCACATATTCCACCTGGTTGGCTTCCGGATGAAATTCCATTTCCACAACAGGATAGGTTTTGATTGCTCCCGAAGGATTGCGGGTGACAATCACTGCCAGTTCATTTTTAAAAGGGACCATTTGTTCGGCAATACATTCCGTATCGGGCAAATCGAGAACATCCATAGTAGAACGGATGATCTTTACTCCGTTGCCATCATAGCCAAACTGGGCACTTTTCCATACGAAAGGCAATTCAAGTTCGTCGTTTTCCAATGCCTTTGCCAGTGCATTCTTGTCTACAAAACGCTGGTGTGGTGAGGTCGGAATACCATTGGCGAAGTAAAAATCTTTCTGTCTTCCTTTATTTTGGATCAGGCGCAGTGTTTTTGGAGAAGGATAAACTTTTAGTCCCTCTGTTTCCAATTGATCTAAAGCGTCCAGATTGACATTCTCAATTTCGATGGTGAGCAGGTCAACCAACTGGCCAAATTTGTAAACCGTATCGAAGTCCATCAGGTCACCCTGGAAAAACCGGGTAGCTCCAAATTGGCATGGTGCTTCCGGACTCGGGTCCAATACATAGGTTTGAATATCGAATTTCCGGGTTTCAGACAAAAGCATTTTGCCTAATTGTCCGCCACCTAAAATTCCTAATTTAAAATCGGAAGAAAAATAATTCATTGTGTTGTTGTTTGTTGTGCAAAGATACTTATCAAAAGATAAAACACAATTGATAATTTTTGTTTTTGATCCGGATACTATTTTTTAAAAGAAATGTTTTAAAAACATGTATAATGTTTGATTTGTGACAAAATCCAATTAATGGGTTGTTTTTTAACAATTTAATTGTAGGGTAATTATAAATATTGTAAATTGTGCTAACGTTTAATCAAAAAAGCACATATTATGATTAAAAAACTACTTTATGGACTAGTACTTGCTCCATTGTTTAGCTATGGGCAGTTCTTACAAAATTTTGACGCAGGAACAACGATTCCTGCCGGTTGGACAGTTGCTAACGGTGGTGATACCGGAACCTGGCAAATTATCGATTTCTCTTCTTCAACAACGCTTACAGCACACAGCGGCACGAATGCGGCCGGAATCAGATACGGATCCACAGCCCACGATGATTATTTGATTACACCGGCTATTACGGTTACAGCAGGTGTATCGGACTTCCTGACTTTTTGGGGAAGAAGCAGAGATCCGCTTTTTCCGGAGGTAATTAGTGTGAAAATATCTACAACAGGAACAGCTCCGGCTAATTTTACAATAGTATTGGATCCTAACGTAGCACCATCCAGCGGCGCTTCTTTCTATAAATACCAATATGACTTAACACCTTATATAGGACAAACCATTTATGTTGGTTTCTATTCTTCAACAACAGACATGTTCTATTTTGATATTGATGATGTTGAGGTAACGGCTTTACCGGCTTGTTTGGCGCCAACCAATCCTTTGGTTGCAGGAGTTACTTCTCAAACAGCTGATTTGTCGTGGACAGCCGCTACTGGAAATTTCCAGGTACAATACGGTGCACCGGGATTTACGGCAGGATCAGGAACAGCAGCTCCTCCTGTGGTTGGGGCAACTACTACTACTTTAAGCGGCTTAACAGCAAATACTGCCTATGAGTATTATGTGAGAAGAGATTGCGGAAGTGGAACATACAGTGCCTGGGTTGGTCCTAAAGCATTTACAACAAGTTGTGCTTCGGTAACGGCATTTCCATTTACGGAAGGTTTTGATAATGCGACGATTCCTTCCTGCTGGAGTAATGAAACGATTTCGGGTACTGCAAACTGGACCTATGTTACTGCAAACGGAAATAGTTCTATTACACCAAGAACCGGAGCGCGAATGGCTGAATTCAGAACAGCGACTACCGGTAATAAAACAAAACTGGTTTCGCCTCCATTGGATTTAACAGGAGTGGCGAGCCCTCAGTTGGATTTCTATTATGCAAATGTTAACTGGTTTGGTGATATCGACGAATTAAGAGTGTATTACAAAACAAGTGCAGGCGGATCATGGGTACAGTTAGGGACTGATTATATTACTGAACATACAGCCTGGACTCAGGTAACATTGCCATTGCCAAATCCATCGGCAACATATTTCATTGCTTTTGAAGGTACTTCAAATTGGGCAAGAGGTCTGAACCTTGATGATGTAACGGTTAGCAGTTCTTTAGCAAATGCCAGCTTTACAGAAGCAGCTTTCAGAGCTTATCCGAACCCGGTTAAAAATGCGTTGAATTTAGCGTATAATGAGACGATTTCTTCCGTTGAGATTTATAACCTTTTAGGGCAAAAAGTTTTGGCTCAAAAAGTAAATCTTTCTGAAACACAAATCGATATGAGCAATCTTTCAGCAGGTAATTATTTGGTGAAAGTTTATGCCGGTGATTTAGTGAAAACAATTAAGATCATTAAAGAATAATCCAGACAATTGATCGGGAATATAAAGGCAGCTCTAAGAGCTGCCTTTGTTTTTTTAGATTTTCTTTAAAATCCTTTTGGCTACACTTTTATAGGCAGGTGTGTGGTTCGGGAAATCCTGGGATAAGATCTGTTTTAATTCCGGATAGACCCATGCCTCCGTTTTGCCAATGAGGTATAAGGTTTGGATGGCATAGGCTTTTGAGGCTACTTTCATATCGTTGATCAGCCAGTCAAAGCAGGTTTCGGTGATTTTCTGAAGATTGTCCTGTGATAAAACAGACTGCTTTTTATTATTGTGGGTAACTAAAAACAGTACAATTTTGGATATCGGGCGAATGGCGCTGTCGTTCGTGAACTTATTGATGGTTTCGCAGAAAATGTTGGTGTACGGAAAGATAAAATCCAGTTTTTGTTCTAAAACCAGTTCCATGACCCAGCAGGCTCTGTGGTGGTTTTTGTCTTTCAGATTGGTGGCTAACGAAAATAAATCGCTGAATAAACCGGGATTTTCAAACAGGTAAGCGGTGTTTTGTTCCCTGCTGGCACGATGTGCGGTGCTGTTCGCAATTTTAGTATAGAAAATTTCGTTCATTTTTTTCTAAGAATCTTCATCGAAAATACAAATTAATTTAAAATTTTATAATTCTTAATTGTTAATTATCAATAGTCCATCTGCAATTATTATCTTTGCCAATTATTCTAAAGGTTACAATGGAAATACAACTTCATGACAAACAGTTTGTGCCATTTCTTTCTGCAAAGGAAATTGATGATGCAATTGCAAAAATGGCAAATAAAGTTGCTGCGGATATGGGTGAGGAGACTCCTGTTTTTGTAGGAGTGCTTAATGGTGCGTTTATGGTTGTTTCAGATTTTATGAAACATTATCCTAAACCGTGTGAAGTGAGTTTTGTGAAAATGGCTTCTTATGAAGGTATGGAAACAACACACGAAGTAAAGCAGCTAATCGGATTAAATCAGGATATAACCGGAAGAACGGTGGTGATTATTGAAGACATCGTGGATACGGGCAATACGGTTGTGGAATTGCAAAAAATGTTTCAGGACAGAAATGTGAAACAGCTCAAATTTGCAACCTTATTCTTAAAGCCGGAGGCTTATGATAAGGATATCACGATTGATTATATAGGTCTGGAAATTCCAAACAAGTTTATTGTTGGTTTCGGACTGGATTATGACGGATTGGGCAGAAACATTCCGGAAGTTTATCAGTTAAAATAAAAAGAAGTTAACCATAACTATATACCATTAAACAACAATTTAAAAAACAACAATGATTAATATCGTATTATTTGGAAAGCCAGGTGCCGGAAAAGGAACGCAAGCTGAATTTTTAAAAGATAAATACAACTTAAAACACATTTCTACAGGTGATGTATTTCGTTACAACATTAAAAACGAAACACTATTAGGAAAAGAAGCGCAGACTTATATTGATAAAGGAGATTTGGTTCCGGACAGTCTGACCATAAAAATGCTACAGGATGAAGTTGAAAAAAACATGGAATCCCGTGGATTTTTATTTGATGGTTTTCCAAGAACTTTAGCGCAGGCAGAAGCACTGGATGCTTTTTTGAAAACAAAAAACTGGGAAATCACCGGAACGATAGCATTAGAGGCCGACGATGAAATTCTGGTACAACGACTGCTGGAAAGAGGAAAAACTTCCGGAAGACCAGACGATCAGGATGAAGAAAAAATCAGAAACCGTTACCAGGAATACAACGAAAAAACAGCACCGCTGATTGCGTATTACCAGGGACAAAATAAATTTCATGCGGTTAACGGAATCGGGAGCATCGCAGAAATTACCGAAAGATTAAGCAGTGTAATCGAGCAATTATAAGCATTGCCCTTTACGATATTCATACAATAATTTATATTAAAATTTAAAAGTAAGTCAGGAAAACTGATACGATAACTAACTAGTAATCACACATTGGAAATAATAATAATTTTCTTTTTAATCCTTTTGAATGGTGTCTTTTCCATGTCGGAAATTGCATTAATATCCGCTCGGAAAAATCGCCTTGAAACTGCAGCTAAAAAAGGGAATACAAGCGCGAAAACAGCTTTGGATTTAGCTAATTCGCCAAATAAATTTTTGTCAACAGTTCAGATAGGGATTACCCTGATCGGAATTCTTACCGGTATTTACAGCGGTGACAAAGTAACCGGAGATGTTAAACTCTTTTTAGACGGGTTTGAAACATTAAGACCATATTCGCCAACATTATCCGTTGGTATTGTGGTTGTTATTTTAACCTTTTTCTCATTGGTTTTAGGGGAATTACTACCCAAACGAATCGGACTGAATTACCCGGAAGCCATTGCTAAAACGGTAGCCGTTCCGATGAAAGTGATCTCTATTGTAACAGCTCCGTTTATATGGTTGTTAACAACTTCTACCGATTTTATACTGGATGTTTTAAAGATCAAACCTACCGCCGACGGAAAAGTTACGGAAGAGGAGATCAAAGCCATTATTAAAGAAGGTACCGAAGGCGGCGAGGTTCAGGAAATTGAACAGGACATCGTGGAACGTGTTTTCCATATCGGTGACCGAAAAGTAAACTCGCTGATGACGCACCGTAAATCGGTCGTGTATCTTTCCGTTGAAGATGATGTTAACGAACAAAAGGAAAAAGTACTGGAAGAAATACATTCCGTTTATCCGGTTTGTGATGATAATTTAGATGAGGTAATTGGTATTGTATTGTTGAAAGACCTGTTTCTGAGCTTTGAAACCGGAAATTTTGACTTAAAGGCAATCATCAAGGAGCCGGTTTACCTTATTGAACATACTTCTGCGTATAAAGCGCTGGAGATTTTCAAAAAAACAAAAGTGCATTATGCTTTAATCACGGATGAATACGGCGTGGTTCAGGGGATTATAACACTTAACGATATTCTGGAAGCTCTGGTAGGGGATGCCTCCGAGTTTTATGAAGAAGAATTCCAGTTAATTGCAAGAGAAGACGGAACATGGCTGGTTGACGGCCACTATTCGCTGCATGACTTTTTAACGTATTTTGATATGGATGACCTGATTAATGACTATGATGTTACTACGGTAAGCGGATTGATCATGACGGAGTTGTCCTATATTCCGAAAGTAGGTGAAAAGCTGATCTGGAATAAAATGGAATTGGAAGTGATTGATATGGACGGTGTTAAAATCGATAAGGTTTTAGTACGTTCGTTAAAAGAATAAAAATAGTTTTTAGTGCCGCCAGCCGGTAACTGAAAACCAAATGGATATTAAATGACAGAAGGGAATTTTGTAGACTACGTAAAAATATATGTTTCTTCCGGTAAAGGAGGTAAAGGTTCTACGCATTTACACAGAGAAAAATTTATTGAAAAAGGTGGTCCTGACGGAGGTGACGGAGGTCGCGGCGGACACGTGTATCTGGTGGGGAATAAAGGACTATGGACTTTGTTTCACCTGAAATTTGCACGTCACATCAAAGCCGGACACGGCGGCGATGGAGGAAGTGCCAGAAGTACCGGTGCAGATGGAGAAGATAAATTTATCGAAGTACCGTTAGGAACAGTGGTAAGGGATAAAGAAACCAATGAGATTCTTTTTGAAGTTACCGAACACGGAGAGAAAAAGATCCTGGTTAAAGGAGGAAAAGGCGGTTTAGGAAACTGGCATTTCAGAAGTTCGACAAATCAGACACCGCGTTATTCCCAGCCGGGTATGCCGCCGGAAGAGCTGGATGTTATTCTGGAATTAAAAGTATTGGCCGATGTTGGTTTGGTAGGCTTTCCGAATGCCGGAAAATCGACGTTACTATCGGTGCTGACTTCTGCTAAGCCAAAAATTGCCGATTACCCGTTTACAACCCTGAAACCGAATCTGGGCATTGTGGCCTACAGGGATTTTCAATCGTTTGTAATTGCCGATATTCCGGGAATTATTGAAGGTGCTGCCGAAGGTAAAGGTCTTGGGCATTATTTCCTGCGTCATATTGAGCGTAACTCCACGTTATTGTTTCTGGTTCCGGCAGATGCTCCGGATATCAAAAAAGAATACGAAATCCTTTTGGATGAGCTGAGACGATACAATCCGGAAATGCTGGATAAAGACCGTCTGGTAGTGATCTCAAAATCGGATATGCTTGATGACGAATTGAAGGCAGAAATGAAAGCACAACTGGATAAGGAATTTAACGGGATGCCGTATTTGTTTATTTCTTCGGTTGCCCAGCAGGGTCTGGTAGAACTGAAAGATAAATTATGGCAAATGCTTAATCAAGAATAAGATAGCTTGCATATTTGTAAAAAGGCGTTCCGTGGAACGCCTTTTTTTATTTTTTGTCACACAATGTTGGAATAATAATAAAATAAAAAGTTAAAGTTGTTTTGTTAGGGATTTTTTGTAATCCATATATTTTATAAAATTCTTAAAAAAAGGTATATTCGCACCACTAAAAATAACAAATTAATTATGAAAAAAATTATTTTATCCTTAATCGCTACGATACTACTTGTTCCTGCAAGTGTTAGAGCAGACGAAGGGATGTGGTTTTTAATGTTCATCGAGCGTTTGAATCACAGGGATATGCAAAAAATGGGATTGCAGTTAACTGCTGAGGAGATTTACAGTATTAATCACCACAGTTTAAAAGATGCAATCGTTCAGTTCAACGGAGGTTGTACAGCAGAAATGATTTCTAAAGATGGTTTGGTATTAACAAATCACCACTGTGGTTATGATGCTATTGCAGAATTATCGACTCCGGAAGCAAACTATTTAAAAAATGGTTTCTGGGCAGCGAACAGAAAAGCGGAATTAAAACCAAAAAGTTTATTCGTTCGTTTCTTCGTTCGTATGGATGATGTTTCTAAAAGAATTTTATCAAAAGTAAATGATAAAATGACAGAAGCAGAGCGTGAAGCAGCAATCAACAAAGAGATCGCTGTGATTGAAAAAGAAAACAACGAAGGTGGAAAATATACGGTTTCCGTTCGTCCTTTCTTCCAGGGTAATGAATACTACTATTTCGTTTACCAGGATTATAAAGACGTACGTTTAGTAGGGACACCTCCTGAAAATATCGGGAAATTCGGTGGGGATACAGACAACTGGGAGTGGCCTCGTCACACAGGAGATTTCTCTATGTTCAGAATTTATGCTGATGCAAACGGAAACCCTGCTGACTTTTCACCAAACAACGTTCCTTTACAGCCAAAACACCATTTACCGGTTAATTTAGGTGGTGTAAAAGAGAATGATTTCGCTATGATTTTAGGATATCCTGGTAGAACAAACCGTTGGATGCCGGCAGGTGGAATTGAGCAAAATGTGAAATTTGCTTATCCTGCATGGGTTGAAGGTTCTAAAATGGGTATGGACAAAATGAAAGTTCATATGGATGAAAGCGATGGAGTACGTTTAATGTATGCTTCAAAATATGCGTCATTGGCGAACTACTGGAAAAACCGTCAGGGAATGATTGACGCACTGACAAAATTCGGTACGGCAAAAACAAAAGCAGCTCAGGAAGCGAAATTCAACAAATGGGCTAACCTGAAAGAAAATAAAGGTAAATATGGTAATGTTGTTGAAACAATCAACAAATATTATACGTTAACGAACGAGAAATCACGTCATGACAACTATTTAATGACGCTTTTAAGATCAAGTTCATTCGGAACAATCTCAAGATCTCTTGGAAGACAATTGGAAAACTACGCGAAAGCTGACGAAGCGAAAAGAAAAGAAATGTATCCAGGTTTTGTAGAAATGATTGATGAGTTCTACAAAGAAGCTTACATTCCTGCAGAAAAAGATATCTTGGCCGGACAGTTAAACCTTTATGCTACAAAAGCAGGTTATACGTTAGCGCCAATGGTTGAAAAATTAGGTAAAGAAAATAACAACAACTTTACAAAATATGTAAACAATGCTTTTGACAGCAGTATTTTTGCTTCACCGGAAAAAGTAAAAGCATTTTTAAATAACCCGAATGCAGCTACTGTAACAAATGATCCGTTAGTAGTATTGTCTAACGACTTATTAAACCACTACAACGCAAAATCGGAAGTGATTTCTAAAGCACAAAACGATTTCGGAGCTTCTTTCCGTTTATTGGTTGAAGGACTTCGTGAATCTAAATTAGCACCAATCCAATATCCGGATGCTAACTCTACATTGCGTTTAACGTATGGTAAAGTTCGTGCATTACCTGCAGATAAACGAAATGATGCTAAAGTAAACAACTATACTACTATGGACGGTATGGTTAAGAAATACAAAAAAGGTGATGAGGAATTCGATTTACCGGTTCGTTTAATTGAAATGAACAAAGGAAAAGACTACGGTCGTTATGCTGATAAAGACGGTTCTATGCACGTGAACTTCTTAACAGATAACGATATCACTGGTGGTAACTCTGGTTCTCCGGTATTAAACGGAAAAGGAGAGTTAATCGGTTTAGCATTTGATGGTAACATCGAAGCTATGGCTGGTGACGTTATCTTTGACAAAAACCTGCAAAGAACAATCAATGTGGATATTCGTTATGTATTATGGGTAATTGACAAATTCTCAAATGCGAAACACATTGTTGATGAAATGACAATCGTAAAATAATCCGATAGCATTTTAAAAATATTCAAAAGCCGTTTCAACAGAAGCGGCTTTTTTTATGCAGTACCGGACAATAAATTTCAGAAGATTTGGTTTTGTTTTTAAACAAGGTCAATTTGAAAGTTTATTATTATAAATTTGAACTAAAAGTGAAGAGAATAATTATTGGTTTCGTTTCCTTTTTCCTGCTGCTGTCCTGCTCGGAAGAACAGGTACAACCGGAGGTTTCCTTTTATTACTGGAAAACAATTTTCCAGCTGAATAACAACGAGAAAACAATTTTAGAAGCAAATAAGGTGTCTAAAATTTATGTTCGTTATTTTGATGTCAGCCTGAAAGATAAGGAGGCAATTCCGCTGTCGCCGGTGGTTTTTAAAGAGAAGAAGATACGCTATGACATTGTTCCGGTTATCTACATCAAAAATGAAGTCATGCTGGAAGAAGCGGTTAATCTGGAAAATATGGCGCGGAATATTTATACCTTTATTGCACAGATGAATGATAAGAATGGTATCCGGTGCCATGAAATACAAATTGATTGTGACTGGACGCTGAAAAGTAAAGACCGTTACCTGAAGTTTATAGAAGATTTCAAAAAGATCAGTGCCAAGAAACTCTCGGCAACCATTCGTTTGCATCAGGTAAAATACTATCAGAAAACCGGTATTCCAAACGTAGATAAAGGCGTGCTGATGTTTTACAATATGGGTAGTATTGCGCCGGATAGTCTGAATTCTATTTACGACCGGAATATTGCCCAGAGCTATATCAAGAGCCTTCACAAGTTCCCGTTGCAGCTGGATATTGCGCTGCCGATTTATTCCTGGGGAATTCACATCCGGAATCACAAGGTGATAAAAGTAGTGGGCAAGCTCGATCATGCGGAACTGGAAAAAGATACCCATTTTAAAAAGACAGACGGGATGCACTTTACCGTTGTGGAAAGTGTTATCAGAGGCGGGAATTACTATAAAAAAGGCGATGTCGTTAAAATAGAGTGCATTACAAAAAAAGATTTAAAAACAATGGCTGAGGATCTGAAGGAACATATAGCGGAGCAGCCGGAAGACATAATTTTTTACGATCTGGATTCTTTTAATTTAAAAGCATATAATGATGATGAGCAATTCTTTAAAAAAGTGGCTGGTTGGTTTTAGCCTGTTAACAGGGGTTACCTATACTGTGATTTATGCCTGTGCGGATGATTTTTGGGGCTATCGGTACCAATCAAACTTTACACCCGAAACCTATGTGGATAAGTCGTATACGCCTTTGCTTTTTTCGGATGAAATGTTTTATAGTATCGGGCATGATACCGAATACACCTCTCGTTTTAACAATGATATTATACAGGAATGGGACGGCTATCTGGATGGCAAAATAAAAAAAGAAGACCTGACCTACCTTATTCTGAAAGACAGTGCGAAGGCTGAATTGAATAACCTGTATGAGGCTGCTTTTGCTAAAAAAAGCCTGAAGTATGCCGATAGAAAGATAGCACTTAAGGACAAAAAAGTAAAAAACTTTTTGGAGTTTATGTATTATGCCAAAATGATCGAGGAGCATGCAACGGTGGCCTATCATTACTGGGATTACGAAAGCCGGCAGGTTTCCTATGTGGCTCCGGAAGTAATCAGGGATGTGGAAAATAAATTCACAAAAGCTACTGACGCCTTTCTGAAAAACAGGTATTGGTTTCAGGTGATGAAAGCATATTTCTACAGCGATTCCAAACAGCAGGCTTTTGTTTTTTTTGAAAAAACAAAAGCACAGGTTCCGCAAAATGTATTGTACTACCGCGCGCTTTCCTATATCGCCGGTGTGTACTATAAAGACAAAGACTATGTAAAAGCCAATTACCTGTACAGTGTGGTATTTGACAAATGCCCGCAGCTGCGTGTTGTAACGGCATATAATTTTCATCCGCAGGAACAATCCGACTTTGATGCCGCATTGCAACTGGCCAAAAGCAATGATGAAAAAGCCGCTTTATGGGCATTGCTGGGCTATTATGCTGATGAACGAAAAGCAATCGATGCGATTTACCAGCTAAACCCGAAGAGTGAACACCTCGAGTACCTGCTAACCCGTTTGGTCAACAAAGAAGAAACGGAATTAAACGGAGAGGAATTCAAATCGGTAAAAGAATACAAGAAAGTTGTCAAAGAAAAGCTGAACAAAGAATCCCTGGCATTGCTCAATAAGATAGCCGGTGAGGAGCAAACACTAAAACCGTATCTGTGGAACATTGCAGCGGGGTATCTCAATATCTTTAACGGTGATTATGCGCTGGCCGAAAAACAATTTGCGAAAGCGGAAAGCAAAGCGCCCAAAACAGAACTGTCGGCAAAACAGTTACGTCTTTTAAAACTGATCAATACGCTCAGCAGGCAGAATGCCATGAATGCCGATGCTGAAAGTAAACTGCTGACGGATTTAAACTGGCTGTATCACGAGTGTCCGAATAGTGACTATAACGAACCGTTCCGGTACACTAAAGCCTTGGATTGGAGTAAAAAATATATTGCCGCGCTTTACAAGACACAAAAGAACGGTGTAATGGCGGAATTATTCGACCGGGACAACAAATACTATTTAACGGGAGTCAATCAGGAAGCAATGAAAACCTTTTTGATGCGCAACCAAAAAAGTGCCTGGGAAGAGTTAGCGGTAAGCGTTTACAGTGTTACACTTTCCGATATTTACGAATACCAGGCTGTGATGAGTGCCTACGCCAATAAAATAGAGCGGGCGATTGCCTTTATGGAGAAATCGGAAAAAGGAAAAGAAGTCATCTTGGAAGGGAACCCGTTTAACGGAAAGATTAAAGACTGTAACGATTGTGACCATCAGGCATATCAAAAAGTAAAATATACCAAGCTTTCGTTTTTGCAAAAACTAAAAGAAATGCAGGACAAAGTAACCAAAGGAGAAGAGGTCTACAGCAACAGCCTGCTGCTGGCAAATGCCTTTTACAATATGACCTATTACGGCAATGCACGTTCCTTTTATTATAGCAATATAATGGATCAGGGAGGAAATTATATCGATGAAGATTATAAACCCTACCTGTTAAACTCGGCTTTGGCCAATTCCTATTATAAAAAAGCTTTTGAAGCGGCAGCCAATCCGGAGCAAAAAGCAAAATGCGTATACATGATGGCCAAGTGTGAACGCAATGCGTTTTATACCGATAACTACCATACCAATCGCTATGATTACCGCCAGCCGGAAGTGCACTTCCTGGCCTGGAACGGTTTTAAAAAGTTAAAGGCAGAATATTCGAACACGCAATATTATAAAGAGGTCATAAACGAATGCGGTTACTTCCAGAAATATCTTGGCATGAATTAACACAAAAGGAGGCAAACCGCCTCCTTTTTTATTTTGTGACCGCCATGTCTAAACCGTAATCAAAAGGAAGCATGTCGCCCGCTTTTTTCCAGCCCATATATCCGAAAATAATAATGGCTTCCGGATCGGCAATCTGTCCGTTGTGGTAAATTTCAAGAGCGCCTTCAGCCAACTTCAGCTGTGAGGTTTGAAAAGTTGGATTCCGGCTACGGGCGCCAATGTAGTTGTCCTCTTCTTTTTCCCGGGTGTAGGTTATATTCAGGTAATCGTCAAAAGCAATAGACTTCCTGTTGGATTCCTCTGTGATAAACGATTCCCTTCTGCTGGAATTCGGTTCGACCACCGTTATAAAAGGCTCTTTGACTGCCCGCAGGTATTTTAGATCCCTGGTTTCGCGGTACTGCTTCATATAATAAGGAATACTGTCGGCACCGGGATATTTAGGATTGCTTTTCAGGAACATCTTACGAACCGTAAAACCTTCACTGTTTAAGGTGTTGTAATAGCAGGCCCTTATAAAATGCATAAAAGAACCTCTGTAAGCATCAAGTCTGTTGCGTTCAACAACTTTCGGATTCAATTTTTTCTCATTTACTATGTCTGTAAAATAAGGATAGCCGAAATGAATTACTGCGGTGCTTGTTGTGCCGTAAACACCGGGTACATGCCCGCGCGGACATTCAAAGCGGACAAGTTCATAACGAATCTGGTAGCCCAGTTTTTCATTATAGATCTGTAATGGTGCGTCTGCATTGGCAACAATTTTCAAAGAATCATCACTGATGCTGAAATACAGCACTTCGGGATTTAGAATTTTTGCCTGTCTCGCTATTTTGCTGTTGCCCAGAAATTCGGTCTGGAACATGTCATAATATTGCTGCCAGTTTTTACGGTTCATTTTCTTTCGCTTCCGGACAATGACCTCATTTAATTCGCTGACCTCGGTTTTTAAATAAATAACGTTCAGGCTTTCGTCTTTTGTCAGCAAAGCCACTGGAGCCATAACACTTTCATAGCCCATAAAGCTGACGATAATCGCATCGTTGTCTTTGAGCCATATTGTAAATAAGCCGTTTTGGTCACTGCTCACCCCATTTGTAGTTTGCGGAACATAAACAGAAGCACCGCTAACAGGCAATTTAGTAGCCGCATCTTTTACAATTCCGGTTATTTTGGTTTGAGCCTGTAAGCCCGTGATGCTGAAAAGAAGATAAATTACAAGATAAATAGATTTCATGGCGTTGAATTTTGTTAACAATATACTGAAAATTTACCGCTTTTAAAGATTCTGGAAATGATAGTGATAATTTGTTCCGTTTCTTTATTTTTGAGTTATGAAGCAATTGGGTTATATTTTCTTTTTACTGCCGTTAGCGGTTTGGTCACAGGGGAATTTTGAAAAGGGAGAACAGCTTTTTAAACAGGAGCAATATGCTATGGCAGCACCCTATTTTGAAAGCTTTTTAAATGAAAACCCGAATAACCCCCAAACGATGGAGTATTTAGGAGATATTGCGGCACATCAAAAAAAATGGGACAAAGCCATTGCCAATTATAAGAAATTAAAAACACAGTTTCCTAAAAACGCAGGCTACCAATACAAATATGGTGGTGCTTTGGGAATGAAAGCAAAAGAAAGCAGTAAGTTCAAAGCTTTGGGAATGATTGGCGAAATTGAAGATTCTTTTAAGGCGGCGGCAAAACTGGATGTCAGACACATAGAATCCCGGTGGGCATTGGTAATATTGTACCTGGAATTACCCGGAATAGTAGGCGGTAGTGAAAAGAAGGCACAATATTATGCCGGTGAATTAATGGCCATTTCGCCGGTGGACGGAAACCTTTCCAAAGGACATATTGCCGAATATTTCAAACGTTATACCGAAGCGGAAAAATACTATCTGAAAGCAATGGCCATAGGACAGTCCAAAACAACCTACCAGCGATTGGCAGACTTGTATAAAAATAAAATGAATTTGCCGGAAAAAGCAAAACAAACCTTAGATTTGTATCAAAAGAAAAGAACATAAAAATGCGTACACATTTTATCGCAATAGGAGGCAGTGCCATGCACAATCTGGCATTAGCGCTACACAATAAAGGATACCACGTTACCGGAAGTGATGATGCTATTTTTGAACCTTCCAGAACCAGGTTAGAAAACAAAGGATTACTACCGGAAGAAATGGGCTGGTTCCCTGAAAAAATAACGGCCGATATTGAAGCGGTTATTTTGGGTATGCACGCCAAAGCGGACAATCCGGAATTATTAAAAGCACAGGAATTGGGATTGAAGATCTATTCATATCCTGAATTTTTATACGAACAGTCCAAAAATAAAACCCGCGTGGTTATTGGCGGTTCCCATGGAAAAACAACCATAACCTCGATGATACTGCATGTTATGCATTACCACAATATTGAAGTGGATTATATGGTGGGCGCACAATTGGAAGGTTTTGATACAATGGTTCATCTAACGGAAGAAAACGATTTTATTGTTCTGGAAGGAGATGAGTACCTGTCGTCACCAATGGACAGAAGACCGAAATTCCACCTGTATCAGCCCAATATCGCTTTGATCAGCGGTATAGCCTGGGATCATATTAACGTGTTTCCAACCTATGAAAACTATGTGGAGCAGTTTGAGATTTTTATTGAAAAAATAACAAACGGCGGTATCCTGGTCTATAATGAAAATGATGCTGAGGTAAAAAGAGTAGCGGAAGCGGCAACAAATCCGATCCGTAAAATTCCATACCACACTCCGGAATATACGGTAGATAATGGCGTTACTTTATTAGCAACACCGGAAGGACCTATGCCGATTGAGGTTTTTGGCGCACACAACCTGAATAACCTTGCCGGAGCCAAATGGATCTGCCAGAATATGGGTGTTGATGAAGCCGATTTCTATGAAGCCATTGCCAGTTTTAAAGGAGCCTCCAAACGTTTGGAAAAAATAGCCGAGAGCAAGAGCAAAGTAGCCTATAAGGATTTTGCACACTCTCCAAGTAAGGTGGCGGCTACAACCAAAGCCGTAAAAGAACAATACCCGAACAGAAAACTGATTGCCTGCCTGGAACTGCACACCTACAGCAGCCTGAATGCGGAATTCCTGAAAGAATACCAGGGTGCTCTGGAGTATGCCGATGAAGCCGTTGTTTTTTATTCGCCTGATGCTGTTAAAATCAAACAGCTGGAAGAAGTTACCTACGAACAGATTGCAAAAGCATTTGAACGGGAAGACCTGATTATCTACACCAATCCGGAAGACTTTAAAAAATACCTCTTCCATCTGGATCTGGAAAATACAGCCTTATTGTTAATGAGTTCCGGAAATTATGGCGGACTTAATTTTGACGATGTAAAAGAGCTGGTAAAATAGCTTACAATAACAATAAAGGTTAGCATTGGCTAACCTTTTATTTTTTATACCGGTAATGACCGGTTATCGCATACTGAAACAAAAAATCTTCCAGCACCTGGCCGGCACCCACATTGTGGACAATCATGTTGCGTTTGCCATCTCTTGATTTCCGGTTTACCACTATCCCGATATGCGGAAGCGCACCCGGAAGCATCCATGTTACGATATCTCCGGTTTTGTAATCGGAAGCCACTGCCGTTACCGGAATTGCTTCGCCATGGCGGGAAAAGAAAACCTCCAGATTAGGAACCCGGCGATGGTCGATGTTGGTATCCGGTTTTTTTAGTCCCCACCGGGTCGGGTATTTCGAAAAATGCTTTTTCATGTCAAGATGAACCTCCTGCTGTAAGTCTATGCCGAGCTTCCGGTAGGCTCTTATAACCACATCCGTACAAACACCTTTGTCTTTAGCCACATCGCCGTTTGGATAGGCTATTTTGGTATAGCCGGAATCGTAAGTCACCTTGTCTTTTGTTAAGGTCAGGGCTGCTTCTGATAATCTGGAATAAAAATTATCCGGAATCCAGGATGTTGAAAACGAACAGCTTAGCAGTAGTAAGATTTGAAAAACTTTCATTATATTTAAGGTTTGCTAATAGGTATAACGGAGATCGGATAACTTTGTTATACATTTTATAATCAAATATATACGCCAAAATGAAAGTTATAAGCTACATCCCGATCAAAGGCTGGGCAACCGATGATAAACCCAGAGAAAAACTGATCCACAAAGGAGAATCGGTTTTGAGTGATACCGAACTGCTGACCATTTTAATACGTTCCGGAAGCAGGGAAGTGAGTGCTTTGGAAGTTGCCAAAAAAATCTTGTCAAGCCTGGACAACAATCTGAATAATTTAGGGAAACTTTCGGTGAAAAAGCTGATGTCTTTTAAAGGAATCGGCGAAGCCAAAGCGGTAACCATTGTCGCGGCTTTGGAACTCGGCCGCCGCAGGAGAGAAGAGGAATTTGTGCGCTGTGATAAAATTACTTCCAGTAAAGCTGTTTTTGAAATCATGAAGCCGTTAATCGGAGAATTGCAGCATGAAGAATTCTGGGTTATTTTTCTGAACAATTCCAATAAGGTAATCAGCAAATCCCAGATCAGCAAAGGCGGCATCGAAGGAACCATTGTTGATGCCCGCCTGATTTTTAAAACAGCTTTGGAAAACAATGCCACCGGAATTATTTTATGCCATAACCATCCTTCCGGCGTTTTAAAGGCCAGTGAGCCGGATAAAAAAATCACCCTAAAACTAAAAGAAGCCGGAAAGAGCCTGGATATTAAAGTGCTGGATCACGTGATCATTGCCGAACGGAATTATTATAGTTTTTTAGATGACGGGCTGTTATAGCAGTATGCTCAGGAATAAGTTATAAAAATCACAATAAAAATAAGAAGATATTTTTTTTTGTTATTTTTGAAAAAGATAGTGGAAAGCTCTTTTAAAGAGCTTTTTTTATGGCATGGCGTTTCGCCGGAATGTTTATTTATAACTGCTTATGATTAATACAAAAGATATCACTTTTTCGTACGGGAAAGAAACTGCGTTTGCTTTTCCCGATATTCAATGCCGGGATGGGGAAGCTATCCTGATTACAGGCGGTTCCGGAAAAGGAAAAACAACATTGCTGCATTTACTGGGAGGATTGTTACGGCCGCAAAGCGGAGCGATTCAGGTGAACAATACTGATATTGGTGCGCTTTCCGAAAAAAAGCTGGACCATTTCAGAGGGGAAAATATCGGACTGGTTTTACAGCAATCCCATTTTATTGAATCTTTTTCGGTTCTGGAAAATGTAGCCCTGGCTTCCTGGCTGGCAACCGGAAAACAGCGTATCGAAAAAGCAAAATCATTATTGAAACACCTGGATCTTGAAAAACAAATGCATAAACTGCCGTCCCAGTTAAGTATCGGGCAGCAGCAGCGTGTTTCTATTGCAAGAGCACTTATTAATGAGCCCAAAGTTTTATTAGCCGATGAGCCGACTTCGAGCCTGGATGATGAAAATGCCTTTAAGGTAGCCGATCTTTTGGGTAACTTATCAAAAGAATTCCAATCGGCATTAGTGATCGTAACCCACGATTCCCGATTAAAACAACGTTTCACCAATCAAATTTCCTTATCATGATTACGAAATTAGCCTGGCGAAATACATGGTTTAAGCCGCTAAACACCACTTTAAGTATTATTTTGCTCACGGCGAGTGTGGCGATTATTACCGTTTTGATCTTATTGCAAAAACAGTTTGAAGACCAGTTTTCCAGTAATGCAGACGGGGTCGATTTAGTACTGGGAGCACAGGGAAGCCCGTTGCAGTTAATACTGTCTTCGGTGTATCAGGTGGATGCGCCAACCGGAAACATCGACTATCCTGAAGCTAAAAAATGGATGGAAAACCCGTTTGTAAAAACCGCTATTCCATTAGCCTTTGGCGACAATTACCACGGATTTAAAATTGTAGGAACCACACCGGATTACCTGGCAAAATATGACGCAAAGATTGTTTCCGGAAAAATATTCGAAAACAATTTTGAAGTCGTTATCGGAAGTGAAATTGCTAAAAAGCTAAACCTGAAAGCTGGCGATACATTTTTCGGTTCTCATGGTGATGCCGAAGAAGGCGAAGTACATGAGGAACATGCCTATAAAATTGTAGGTGTGGCATCAAAAACAGGAAAAGTGATCGATAACCTTATTCTGTCCAATATACAGAGTGTCTGGGCAATGCATGACAGTCACGAGCATGCTGAAGAAGCTGAGCATGATCACGGGCACGAAGAAGGACATGTACATGAAGAAGGAGAAGCGCATCATCACGATCACGATCATGACCACGAAATGCCGCAAATTAGCGAAGAAGGAAAAGAGATTACCGCAGTATTGTTAAAGTTCCGGAACAAAATGGGAATTGTAACCTGGCCGAGAATGATTCCGCAAAACACAAAAATGCAGGCGGCCTCGCCGGCTATTGAAATAAACCGCTTGTTCACCTTGTTTGGTATTGGATTGCAGGCATTGCAATACCTGGCTTACGGGATCATGCTGATTTCCGGGATCAGTATTTTTATAGCGCTGTACAATACGCTGAAAGAAAGAAAATACGAATTTGCCTTATTGCGGGTCAATGGTGCAACACGTTTTCAGCTGCTTTACCTTGTGGTTATTGAGAGTTTGATTTTATGTGTGCTCGGATTCCTTTTTGGAACAATTGTTGGAAGAATAGCCCTGACCTTTATCTCGGGATCATCGGAAGAAGAGTTTAAAATGTCCTTTAACCCTTTTGAGTTTGTTTGGGAAAAGGAAGGATTTTTATTTTTAGTAACTATATTTGTCGGGATTTTAGCGGCTGTTATTCCGGCGGTTAAAGCCTACCGACTTAATATTTCAAAAACATTAGCAAATGCGTAAAAAACATATTTTAGCAGTGGCTCTGATGGCAGTATTGCTGACATTGGAATACGTTTATCAGACAGATAAAAGCGAACAGCCTGAAGCACCGGTAAACCGGGTAGCGAAAGCCGGTTTTTTAGACTTTGACCATAATAGTCCGCTATTGGCAGCGAATCCGGATACACTTAGCTGGAAGCTGTTAGGCGATATAAAATATGTCAAAAAACAGGATAAAACCTATGGAGAAGTAATGTTTCCGCAGGTGAATACCAAACTGAAACTGACAAACAAAAGACGAATTGTGATGAGCGGGTTTATTATCCCGATCGATAATAAATCGTATGCCTTGAGCAAAAACGTATTCGCGTCTTGTTTTTTCTGTGGAAAATCAGGACCGGAAACCATCATGGGGATAAAATTTAAAGGAAGTACACCAAAATTAAAAACAGATCAGTATGTTACTATAGAAGGTAATTTCAGATACAATGATACAGATGTAGAGGATTGGGTTTACCATGTTGAAGATGCTGTTATTGTGAAAGGTGCTAAATAGAAGATTATTAAATGAGATTTACAGATAAAACGGATATTTTTTTTGATCTTGACCATACACTTTGGGATTTTGAGAAAAATTCAGCATTGGCTTTTCAGGCTATTTTTGAAAAACATGAAATTAAAATTCCGCTGGATGACTTTCTGAAACATTATGTTCCGGTTAATACAAAATACTGGAAATTATACCGTGAAGAAAAGATCAGCCAGAAGGATCTGCGTTACAACAGGTTTAAAGAGGTATTCGATTTGTTGGCTTTTCAGATTGATGATGAGAATATCAATTTCCTGGCACAGGAATACATCCTGTACCTGCCGCAGTTCAATTACCTTTTTGATGGAGCCATCGAGATTTTAGACTATCTGAAAGCGAAATATAATCTGCATATTATTACAAACGGTTTTCATGAGGTGCAGCAGGGAAAATTGCGGAATGCCAATATTGAACATTATTTTGTAACGATTACCAACTCGGAAAATGCAGGTGTTAAAAAACCGAATCCGAAAATATTTGAATATGCTTTGGATCTTGCCCGTACGGAAAAACATAAAAGCATTATGATTGGCGACAGCTTTGAAGCCGATATTGAAGGGGCGCTCAGCGTAGGACTGGATGCTATCTTTTTTAGTGACGGTAATATGGAAATTCAGAATACCGTACCGCAGGTAGGGCATTTACTGGAGCTTAAAAACATGCTCTAATCAAAAACAAAAGTTATACTAAACGAATACAAATGAAAAAGACCTTTATTTTACTGACGTTGCTGCTGTTGTCGATTACAGGATTCTCGCAAAAGCTGACAGAATATAAATATGTAATTGTACCGGCTAAATTTTCTTTTCTGAAAGATGCCAATAAATACAACCTGAATGCGTTGACCAAAATGGTTTTCGAAAAGAAAGGTTATGTGGTGTTGTATGATACCGATATACTGCCTGATGATCTGGCGAAAAACCGCTGCAAAGCTTTAAGTGCGGACATGTTAGAGGATAACACGCTTTTTTCTACGAAAATAAAGATCGAGCTGAAAGATTGTAAAAACCAGACCGTCTTTTTTTCGGAAGAGGGAACAAGCAGGCTGAAAGAGCTTGATAAAGCCTATATCCAGGCTTTCCGTATTGTCGGCAAGTCAATAGACGAAGGATTGGCAATGGCTAAACCTGCAACAAACCAAGAGGAAGAAGTGGCTGTTGTAAAAGAAGAGGCCGCGCCTAAAGCTGTCGAAACGGTAAAAGCTGTTGAAACAACAACACCTGTGGCTACAAAAACGGTAATTTCAGGTGCACTTTATGCTCAGCCTATTGCCGAAGGTTACCAGCTTGTAGATAGTACTCCGAAGATTGTAATGAAACTTTTAAAAACCGGAAATGCCGATATGTTCATCGCTAAAAAAGATGCCATTCAGGGTGTTCTGATTAAAAGAAATAACGCGTGGTATTTTGAATACTACCAAAATGAGAAATTGTTATCCGAAAAAATGGATATCAAATTCTAATAGTTGTATTTGTCTTTCCAGCGATTCTTTAAAAACTCCCGGGTCGAATTTTCACGGGAGTTATTTCCCGGTTCATAGAATATGGTATTTTGAAGGTCTTCAGGCAGAAATTCCTGGTCTACAAAATTGTTGGCATAATCATGAGCATATTTATACTCTTCCCCATAACCAAGTTCCTTCATTAACCTGGTCGGCGCATTCCGCAAGTGGATCGGTACCGGTAAATCACCGGTTTGTTTCACGAATTGCTGCGCTTTTCCAATAGCCATATAGCTGGCATTACTCTTAGGCGATGTAGCCAGGTAAATAGCACACTGGCTTAACAGTATCCGGCTTTCGGGATAACCGATAGCGGTTACCGCCTGAAAGGTATTGTTGGCCATGATCAATGCGGTAGGATTGGCATTTCCAATATCTTCCGAAGCTAAAATAAGCAAACGGCGGGCAATGAACTTCACGTCTTCACCACCTTCAATCATCCGGGCTAACCAATATACGGCACCATTAGGGTCGCTGCCGCGGATGGATTTTATAAAAGCAGAAACAATATCATAATGCTGTTCGCCGGTTTTGTCATACAAAACGGTATTTTTCTGAACCAGCTGCATTACCTTGTCGTTTGTAATCTCAATCGTATCGCCTTCGGATGCATTGATCACCAATTCGAAAATATTTAAAAGTTTTCTTCCGTCACCACCGGAAAGCCTTAGCAGGGCTTCGGTTTCTTTCAGCGAGATGTTTTTGGCTTTTAAGATGGTGTCCTGTGCTATCGCGCGGTGCAATAATGCTTCCAGATCTTCTTTGGAAAACGCATTTAAGATATAAACCTGACATCTTGACAATAAAGCGGGAATAACTTCAAAACTCGGATTTTCGGTAGTTGCCCCAATGAGCGTTACCCAGCCTTTTTCGACAGCTGCCAGTAAGGAATCCTGCTGCGATTTGCTGAAACGGTGGATCTCATCAATAAATAAAATAGGGTTTTTAGCCGTAAACAAACCGCCGCTTTGTTTTGCCTTGTCGATCACTTCACGCACGTCTTTTACTCCCGAATTAATAGCACTCAAAACATAGAAAGGACGTTTGCTTTCCTGTGCCATGATTTGTGCCAGGGTTGTTTTTCCGGTACCCGGCGGTCCCCACAAAATAAGGGATGGAATGATCCCGCGGGAAATCTGAAGGGTTAAGGAACCTTGCGGCCCTACTAAATGCGACTGACTGATATATTCGGATAAATGCTGTGGACGTATACGTTCTGCTAAAGGTGCTTCCATGATGTAAAATTACAAAAAAGATTTTTTTATATGGCGGGAATACCGGGCTTAATAGTGATGTGTTTTGTCGGAAATGCGGTGCGGAAAGTTTTTTTAACAACTGCTTGTAAAGAATGAACTGACAAAAAAGCATTAAAAAACTTTTGGTTATGTTTTTGTTGGTGTTTGTGTAGAAAAAAAGAATAGATGAAAGATATTGACTTTAAATTTTCACCTTCTGTAATTGCCTGGCCGTTATATTTCGTCCTGAGTTTATGGCTGGTTTTCTGGGTTGAGGTGAAATTCAAAATAAGCCTTTCGGAATATGGTATTTATCCCAGAACCTTATCCGGTTTGAAAGGTGTGCTCTTTAGCCCTTTCCTGCATGGCGATCTCAAACATTTATATAATAACTCCATTCCGCTGTTAATGCTGATCGCTTCCTTGCGCTATTTTTACAGAAAGCAGGCATTGGAAGTGATGGTTTACGGTATCCTGCTTTCCGGATTCGGAACCTGGCTGATCGGGCGGGAGAGCTACCATATTGGTGCCAGCGGACTGATTTATGTATTGGTAAGTTTTATGTTCTTTAAAGGAATACAAACAAAGTATTACCGCCTGGTGGCGTTATCGCTTACGATTATTGTACTGTATGGCGGAATGATCTGGTATGTTTTCCCGAGTGCCGAACAGAATATTTCCTGGGAAGGACATTTAGCCGGTTTTATTACAGGTTACCTGCTGTCCTTTTTCATGAAAACACCGGAATATCAAAAGTCCATTCGGTACGATTGGGAACGCCCAGATTTCGATCCTTCAACCGATCCGTTTATGAAGCATTTTGATGAAAACGGCAATTTTGTAAACCTGCCGAAAGAGGAGGAAACAGTGATAGAACCTGCCGATGAAAGTCCGGGGCATTATGCCACTCCGAGTATGCCGGTGTATTACCGGATCATTTACCGAAGCAATGAGGAAAGTACAGGAGAAAATAAGGAATAAAAAAAGGATTGGGTACCCAATCCTTTTTTTGTGTTATATATGTTTTTATAAACTTCTCTGACGTACGGTTTCGTATAAAAAGGCACCGCAGGCAACGGATACATTTAAAGAGGAAATGGTTCCGAACATTGGCAGTTTGGCTTTCTCGTCTACAATTTTTAAAACCGAAGGATTCACACCACGGTCCTCACTACCCATGATAATGGCAAGCGGCTCATTCAGGCTAATGTCATAAATGTTGTGCTCTGTTTTTTCGGTAGCCGCTATGGTTTTAATACCGGAACCCTGTAAATAGAAGATCGCATCTTTAATGTGGTCTACTTTACAGATAGGCACGTTAAAAACGGCACCAGCCGATGTTTTAACCGTATCACCGTTTACCGGAGCCGAACCTTGTTTCTGAACAATAATACCATCCACACCGGTACATTCTGCCGTACGGATAATCGCTCCGAAATTTCGGGCATCCGATAGCTGGTCCAAAATTAAGAATAATGGTTTTTTACCACTTTCAATTACCGATTCAACCAGGTTTTCCAAAGTGTAAAAAGAAATAGGAGCAATACTCGCCACCGCTCCCTGGTGGTTATTGTGGGTTAAGCGGTTTAGTTTTTCTACCGGGACATAAGAAAAATTAATGTTGTTTTTCTTAAGTGTTTTCATCAATTCCTGCATCAAATCACCTTGCGCATCTTTTTGAATAAAAACCTTGTCAATCTCTTTTCCTGCATGTACGGCTTCAATGATTGCCCTGATTCCGAATATCTGATGTTCTTTTTCCATGGGGCAAAGATAAAAAAACCATCACATAAATACTGTGATGGTTTTTAAATAACTCAAATAAAAGACAGCGGGTTAATTTGTATCCCAGATTAACTTCGTGTCTAATTTGTCTCCTCCGATGTTTTGGGAAGCTTCAAGGTATTTTGCCGGGTTGAGATCTTTCTGGTTTACCGGATAGGTGAGCCTTGAAGGCATTTCTGTTAATTGTTTCAGAGGTGTGAAGATATAGGTGTAAGATCCGTTGATAGGATTGATGAGCGTGCCGGTTCCGCCCGGCTGGATCAGGATGTTCGGGAAACCGGTTCTTCGCCATTCTGCCCAGGCTTCATAAGGCTGCATAAACAGGGCGATATATTTTTGTGTCAGTACCGTTTCCTGGGTTGCTGCCGGAAGTGCCGCAATATAAGCATCGATGGCTGTTTGCGTAACATTCCATTTTGCCATCGAGGCCCGAATGCCTTTTTCGTAGTGGCTCTGGCTCCAGCCGTTCACTTCGGATAACAGGAATTCAACTTCGGCATATTCCATTAGGTACTCGGTATAATCCGGTCTGAAAATGCTGTAACTGTAATGGCAGACACCGCTAACCTGGCTGTTTGTCTGGCCGGAAGTAATTCCGTATGGCATTCCCTGGTATTTGCTCAGGTCGCTGGTTTCCGTATAATTATTGTTTAGCGAATTGATTTTTGAAGTACCTCTTGGCGCCAGTATTTTTTGTAATCTCGGGTCGGTGCTAAAAGGGCCGATCTGTCCTTTTAAAAGATCGGTAAAGGTTTTCGAAACAGTATAATCGGTTCTGTTGTCTACAAAAAAGGCACGGTAGGTGGGTGCCGGGTTTACAGAATTGGCTTCGAACCGGACACCTATATTATCATTGGCAGAGAGCATTACTCCGGAAGCAATGGCTTCCTGGATATGGGCATTTGCCGATGGGATAACGTTTTTTACCCGGTTGGCGATTCGTAAGCGCAGGGAATTTCCAAAGCGTTTCAGCTTTACAGCGGTGCCAAAAAAGTTATCCTGGTTGTTGTAAAAAACATTGTCGGTAAGGTCAATCATCGCTACAGCCTCCTTTAGTTCTTTTAGCAAATCGGCATAGATTTTTTGCTGTGAGGCAAATTTCGGCGTGAGGTTATTAATGTCCAAAGCCTGGAAATCGGGATCGTCACTCCCAAAAGAATAGTAAGGAATGTCGCCGTAAGTGTCCACGAGATTGTGAAAGATATATGCGAGCATGATCCGGGCGGCAGCTATCTGATTGTTAGTATTGCCATAAACAGACATTCCGGAAGCCGTAGCGGGATCGGTATTGAGTTCAAGAACCGATTTGAAATTTTTCGCCTGTAAATAGTAGCTGTTAAACAAAGAGGTGTTGGTGGTTTCCCTGAATTGAAAACGGTCTTCCTCGGTATAATTCCGCTGCGCAGAATATTGTACCCAGGGTAAGGTCATCCGGGCAGAACCAAAGGATCCTCTCATGTTGACATCAACAATATTCCGGGTAGCGCTGTTAAACAAACCGGGAGTAGTAACATTCGTGGGATTGTTCGGGTTGGTGTTAATCTCGTCAAATCGGTCTGTACAACCGGTAAAGGTGAGAAGAGTGAGTAATAGTATTAATTTATTCATGATGTTTAATTTGAAAAGGTTAGATCTTAATTTCTATGTTCATACCGTAGGTTCTGGTTGAGGGCAATGAACCTCCTTCGATACCCTGAATGTTACCGCTTCCGTAACTGGTATTTTCAGGATCCATTCCTCTCCAGGCTAAGTTCCAGGCAAACAGGTTTCTTGCAAAAGCTGCAAAAGTGACACTGTTTATTTTCTTTCCAAGGAATTTTTTAGGCAGGCTGTACCCCAGAGTAGCTTCTCTTAATTTGATATAACCGGCATCGAAGACGTTTTGGGCATCTACACCATTATAGTGTGCTCTTGCCCAGTTATACCCGGAAAGTACGGTGGTGTTCGGTGAGCCGTCTGCTTTGATACCTTCCAGTACAATTCCGTTTTCGCGAATCCCGTTTGCAGCTGTGGCTTCTAAAAGCCCGGAATAGGAACCCCACATGTGTGAGGTGGAAAAATAGCTTCCTCCTTTTTGAATATCAATTAAAAATCCGAGGTTGATGCCTTTGTATTGGAAAGCATTGCGGATTCCCATATTGTAATCCGGAATTATGGAACCTAATGCTTTTCGTTCGCCAACTTTATAGGTTCCGTTTGCGTTGATTATTTTGTTGCCATTCTCATCATAGGCATAATCGTTGCCGTATATCTGTCCGTATTTTTCACCAACCACCGCTAATAATGAAACACTGAAAGGGGCATTTACCAGCGTTAAGGATTGGGTGTCTTCATATAAGGAAAGCAGTTTGTTGTTGTTTTTTGAAAAGTTCCAGGTAATGTCCCAGCTAAAGTCGTTTGTTTTTATGGGTGTAAGGTATACTGATGCTTCAATACCGCGGTTGCGCAGTTTGCCGGCATTTATATATTTTGATGTAAACCCGGTGGAAGAAGTAATCTGTAAAGGGGTAATCAGATCTTTGGTGATGTCTTCATAAAGCGAAATGTCGAATCCGATCCGGTTGTTCAGCAATTTCATTTCCAATCCTATTTCTTTGCTGGTTTTTATTTCCGGAACTAAATCGGGATTGTTTGCTGTTGACTGATTGGAATAGGAAGGGATGTCCTGAAACGGCGTGCCGATGTTGTAATAATTGGCAATTACATAAGGCGAAGCGCCATTACTCACCCGTGCCCAGCCGCTTCGGATTTTTCCATAGGATAGCCAGGAGGTGTCTTTTAGCAGTTCGGAGAAAATAAAGCTTCCGGTTACAGAAGGGTAGTTGGCTGCTTTTTTAACGGTTGAAAACCAGTCTTTCCTGTTGGTCGCTTCAAGAAACAGCATGTCTGCATATCCTAAGGATACCATGCCATACAGGCTGTTTACCCTTTCCTGTGAATCATAATTGGAAGAACGGGAAAGGTTTCTGGAATTGGAAAGGCTGTACAGGTTCGGGATAATCAATCCTCCGGAAGTAGTTCCGGATAAAGAGCTATAGCTTGAATGTCTCCGGTTTACCCCGACAAAAGTGTTCAGGCTTAATTTGTCCCAGCGTTTGTCAAGATGAAGGCGTCCTTCATAATTCATTTCGGAGACATTTCGCACTACCTGTGAATAGCCTGACTGTGCCTGTGAGTAAACGGCAACCCGTTCTCTGGTGGTAAGGTTGTACAGGTCGCCGTAAACATTTCCAACCACATAAAGGTTTGTTTGTTTGTTTGTTTGTGTGAAATTGTATTTCAGCTTGATGTTCCCGATGTAACGGTTTCGCCGGTCTTCGGAAGTGTTTTCATAAACAGACCAGTAAGGATTGTCGCTATACAAGGGTGTCGCATCGTCCCATGATGCCCTGTTCCAGGAACGCTGCATTCCGTTAGCGAGTTTGTAATCTTTTAAAGCATCATAATCCAGTTGTCGTTGCGTCCACTGGAAAAATTTCTGGGCTACAGAGTTGTCGCCATATCCCTGCTCGGGTCGGTTAAAGCCTTTTGTTCCGGTATAGGTTAGCATACCGTCAAAGCGCAGCTGTTTGTTTAACTCTGCCCCGCCATTTATAGAAAATGTATTTTTAGACAGCTTGGAATTGGGAACAATCCCTTCGGTAGTCTGGTTGCTGAAAGAAGTCCGGATGTTGTTTTTTTCGGTGGCATGACTCATCGCAATATTGGTTGTGGAGGTATAACCGGTATTGAAAAACGATTTGACCCCTTTTCTGGGGGCGACCCATGGTTTTGTGACCATATAATCGTTGGAAAACTCCGGATCGAATGCATTCCAGGGAAGATACATCAGGTTCGGATCATATCTTGGTCCCCAGCTTTCATCGGCACTATAATCCACTAAGTTATAAAGCTGACCGTTAATGGTAGCAGTAGGTAAGGTGGTCGAAGAGCCGCCGCCGTATTCGTTTTGCAGTACCGGCATTATATTAATGCTTTCCAGTGTTAATCCTGTTTTTAACGATACTTCCGACCGGCCTTTTTTACCGGATTTTGTGGTGTACATGATTACCCCGTTAGCCGCTCTCGATCCGTATAAAGCAGCGGCAGGACCTCCTTTCAGGACGGAAACGGATTCGATGTCGTCCGGATTGATATCGGCAGAAGCGTCACCGTAATCCCTTCCGCCGGCACCTCTCTGGGTTGCTGTGCTGTTGTAGTTTGAATTGTCCATCGGAATACCGTCAATAACAATGAGCGGGCGGTTGTTCTGGGTTACAGAGCCGATACCCCTGATGAGGATTCGTGCCGAGCCGCCCATAGAAGAAGGTGCCGTTACCTGAACTCCGGCAATATTTCCCGATAGCGCACTGAGGGCATTGGTTTGTCCGGCCTGATTGATGACGTCACCTTTTACTTCCTGAGCCGAATAGCCAATGGCCTTCTTTTCCCTTTTTATGCCTAATGCCGTTACTATAATGTCCTGAAGTTCTGTAGTGTTTTCTTCCAGTGTGATGTTCAGGGTAGTGGAAGTCGCCCTGACTTCCTGCGTTTTCATTCCGATAAACGTAATGACTAATGTTGCGGCCGGACTTACCCGGATAGAAAAATTCCCGTTGATGTCGGTTTGTGTACCGTTAGTTGTTCCTTTTTCCATAACACCGGCTCTTGGAATCGGGAAATTATTCAGATCGGTAATTTTACCGCTAACCAGTCGTTCCTGTGCAAAAAGATTTTGGAGGACTAATACAAAGATTAGTGTGACATAAAATTTAAACTGTGTTTTCATCGTAAATATGTTATGGTTTTATCGCTAACATAGTTAAAATGATTGTTGATTATCAGTTGTTTAGATACTCAAATATACACAGCTGTGTTTTTTTGGATATAATGGATTAAAGAATTGATTTTACTGCTGTAATTGTGATAATTTTCGATTTAAATGATGAAATAGCAATGAAAATTGAAATGGATACCGGTAGTTTTGTTTTTAAAATACTGATTGTTAGTTTGTTGAGTGTGATATGAGTGTTTTGTTGCGGCAGTATTGTGGCAAAGCGGAATAAAACGGGGTATGTTTTTGTTTTTTTAATCAATGCATAAGGGATAAACATAAAAAAACCATCACAAAAATGCTGTGATGGTTTTTAAATAACTCAAATAAAAGAACTAAGTTTTAATTTACGTCCCAGAAAACTTTTGTGGTAAGCTTGTCGCCGCCAATAGCAGCACTTGCCGCCTGGTAGCTGTTACCGTTAACGGTTTGTTCGTTAACAGGATAGGTTAGCCTAACCGGTATTTTGCCTTCTGCAACAGGGAATGCACTGGGAGGAGCAGTAAGCCCGGGTGCATCTAATCTTCTGAAGGAGTTCCAGGATTCAAAGCCTCTGTTGTACAGTGCTATCCATGCCTGTTTTCCTATTTTTTCTTTCCAGGTTCCGGCTGCCGTAGCATAGGCTACCGTACTTTGTCCAAGATAGGTCGTGATATCGCCGGTTGGGATGTTCCAGTAATTTAATGATGCGGTAATGGCCGCACTATAGTAAGTATCTGGTGTACCACCCACGTTATAACCTCTGGCTGCTGCTTCTGCTAGGTAGAAGTTAACTTCTGCCGCATCGAATAGCACTCCTTTGGCATCTGCCTTTTTGATTTCGTCCCCTATGTGGGAATAAGACGTTTCATAAGGTTGTGTATTGGTATATCCGTATGCACCGCCCACATAGCTTCCGTCTGCCATTGGGGTGAAAAATACAGGTCTTCTGGGATCGTTTAGGGTGTTCAGCTCATCAACAAACACAGATGTGGGAACAAAGTCATTTCTGTTGCTGGCAACCAATTCTCCGAAAATCTGGTTGTAGTTTGGCGAAAAGGAATTGAACTGTACCAGAGCGTTGTCGCTATTTGCTGTGATCACACCGGCTGTATAAGCACTTTCAATGGTGGACTGAGCCAGGGAGTTGTTTACATCCGAAATGTTGATCGCCAGTTTTACTTTCAGGGAATTGGCAAACAGTTTCCATTTGGCAATATTACCGTTGTATAGTAAATCTCCTTTGCTGAAAGAAGCAAAGTTGGCATCCAATTGTGCTGTGGCGGCATTCAGCCTGCTAAGCAAATCAAGATAGATTGCCTGGTCGTCGTCATATTTCGGTAAAACAATGTTAACCGGCTGTAAGGCTTCCGTGTAGGGAACATCTCCGAAGGAGTCTACCAATATCTGGTAAGTGTACACATTTAAGATTTCGATAATAGCCGATTTGTTGATCTGTATTTTATCCCATGTGGCCTGATCGATGTTTTCCGGTTTTGCTTCGGCATCAACTACTTCCTTGGCTGTTTTTAAGTTTCCTAAAACACGGGTATATAAAACTCTCCAGTGGTTGTCCGGAATTCTTCTGCTGGTAAGATTGTATCGGGATTCGGCTCTGTATAGGGTTGCCGCCCAATATTGCGAAAAATAGCGGAATACGTTCAGGTTAACACTTGGTGTTGTCATCTGGTCGGTTAATTCTTTTTGCGAGTTCGATAATAACGCTTCGGCACTGGCGGTATAAGTCTTGCTGGTGTCGTCGTTAAAGTCGATATCATCATTAACACATCCTGTAAAGAATAATGATGCGATTGCTAGTATCGGGATTAATAACTTTTTCATCTTTTAGAAGTTTAATTTTACATTAAATGAATATACTTTAACCGAAGGCATTACACCAGACTGGTATCCTTGTATGTTTCCACCGGATGATCCGGCTTCCGGGTCTGAATATGGAGTGTTTTTATGAATGATCCATAAGTTGTTGCCCAGCAGGCTGAAAGAAGCTCCTTTGATAAAAGAACGACCCAGTAATTTTGCAGGCATGGTATAGGTTAAACCAACTTCTCTTAATTTTACAAAAGACGCATCATAAACATAGGCTTTTTCAGGAGTGGAATCTGCTCCGAAAACATTGGCAGATGCTGTTGCGTCTACACGGATGTCATTTGGCGTTCCGTCTTCTTTTACACCCGGAAGGATGATACCACCACCCTGGCTTAACGGGCTTCTGACAGGGTTTCCTAAATCGTTCAGCCCTGCTGTTTCCGGATATAAACCGGTTTCCTGTCCGTATGCCTGGTCAAGTGAGAAGATGCTACCGCCTTCTCTAACGTTAATCAGGAAGCTTAATGATAAATCTTTATAGGTTACTTTGTTGTACACACCGCCAATCCAGTCCGGTTGGATGTTACCCAATACCTGATCCTGTTTTTGAAGGTATAATCCATCGTCGCCAACTACCGGATTTCCGCTGCCATCATATACATAGTCTGTACCTCTGATGGTTCCGTATGGTTCGCCTACCGTTGCGTTCAGGGAAGTACGCTGGAAAGTAGTCAGTAACAGGTTGGTTCTTCCGGCATCTAGCGATAACAGCTTGTTGACGTTTTTAGACCAGTTCACATTGATCTGCCATGAGAAGTCGTTTGTTTTGATAGGGGTAGCGGTTAAAGCAACCTCGATACCTTTGTTTTCCAATTCCCCGGCGTTGATCTGTTTGGAGATGTATTGTGTTGCCGGCGATTGCGGAACAAAGAAAATCTGGTCTTTGGTATTGGTTTTGTATACCGAAGCATCCAGGCTCAATCGGTTTTTGAATATGGAAGCTTCCAGACCTAATTCCCATGAATGGGTGATTTCCGGTCTTAGTTTTTCAAATTCAATCAGCTGGTCGCTGTTTCCGAAAATCGGGTTGTTGTTAACGGAACCGTTGTTTTGTTTGGCACCAAGTCTTCCGTATAACGGGTCGTTACCCACTCTTGCGTAGTTTAATCTTAGTTTTGCAAACGAAAGCCAGTCTGCTTTTATCATTTCTGATAGGATGATACTGGTTCCGGCTGAATAGTAGTCATAACCACGGCTTGATTTTGGTAACGCGGTTGATTCGTCATGACGGAATGAACCTTCCAGGTAAACCATTTTTTTGAAGTCGATATTGGCCTGTCCGTAAACACCTGCTTTTTCATATTTAATGGTCGATTCCACCGGCGGAATGAATACGCTCGAATTGGAAAGGCTGTAAATACCCGGAATTAATAATCCACCGGCAGTTGCTCCTTCAAAAGAGTAGGAGTCGGCCCGGATAAAGTTAAAACCTCCGATTATTTTTGCAGACAGGTCCGAAGACAGGCTTAAGTCGTAGGTACCAATGATGTCGTAGTTTTGTTGCAGGAAGTCCCGGGTGAACATTACATATCCTGATGATTCTGTTGCCTGGTTTGTAACCTGCGAGATTCCAAATTCTTCGGCGTGGCTGCCTATTGCTTTTCTTAATTCCTGTTTGTCATAAGAATAGTCAATACCCACACGGCCTAACAGGTTGAAGTTTTTGGTTACATCAAAACTGATACTGGCTCCGGTTAACAAACGTTTTCTGTTATCGGTCGTGTAGTTTTCATATCTTTCAAAGTAGGGGTTGTTCCAGAAGTTTGGTCTTAAGTCACCGTTTGTCGGGTCGATCATGTTCCAGGTTACGTTACGTCCGGTTCTGAAATATTCGGAACGCAATTCCTGTACATCTACGTTAACAGGCCACCATTGTCTGAAACCGGTTAAGAGGTTATCACCATATCCAACGCTGTTTCTACCGGTTACACTCTGATGGGAGAATGTCATAAAAGAGTTTATCTTGATTTTGTCATTCAGATCTCTGGAGTAGTTACCGCTAATAGCGTTTTTAATTAATTTACTGTTTGGCATAATCCCGGTTTCGGAATTATTGGTATAGCTCAGGTTAAAAGCACTGTTGCTGTCGCCGCCATTCAGGGAAACGTTGTTCACATAGGAGGTTGAATTCTGGAAGAAAGTGCCCGGATCGTTCTGTGCCGCTACCCATGGGGTTGCCTGTCCGTAGTGTGGATTACCGGGTACGAATGCATTCCAGTTATACACCATTAAGGAAGGATTGAAGGCATTACCGTAGGAGGCATCGTCACCGGTTGAGGCGACTAAATCAGGAATCCCGTCTCCGTCTACATCAGCCGAATAGATACTGTCTTCTCCGGCATACCCCTGTCCGTATTCTTTCTGGTATTTCGGGAATGTGGATTTGTCATAATACCCTACCGATACTGTTGAGCTGACAGCGATACCAATATCGGAATTTTTTCTTCCTTTTTTAGTGGTAATCATGATCGCTCCCTGTTGGGCTAAACTTCCGTATAGCGCTGTAGCAGCAGCTCCTTTCAATACGTTTATCGACTCGATATTGTTCGGGTCAATATCGGCTGCAGCATTACCAAAGTCATAACCGTCTCTTCCGTTTACGGCATCTTTAGTGTTCAGGTTGGCATTACTGATCGGAATACCGTCTACGACTATTAATGCTTGGTTGTTACCGGTTATGGATTTCGATCCACGCAGTACAATGTTTGTGGATCCTCCAAAGTTGGAGTTGGTTTTTACATCCAGTCCGGCTACTTTACCGGCAAGATTGTTTACGAAATTTGTGGTTGGTGAGGAGTTTATCTGGCTTCCTTCTACTTTTTGAGAGGAATATCCTAAAGATTTTTTATCCCGGGTAATCCCTAAAGCGGTTACTACCACACCTTCTAATACTTTTGCTTCTTCATCTAATTTTACATTCATAACTGTAGATGCTGCCCTGATTTCTTGGGTCTTCATCCCAATAAATGAATAAACCAAAACTGCTGTAGGGCTTACTTTTATTTTATAGTTGCCATCAAAATCAGTTTGTGTTCCATTTGTGGTGCCTTTTACAATGACACTAACACCAGGTAGCGGTAAGCCACTTACATCTGTTACTTTACCGGAAACTGTTCTTTCTTGGGCAAAGAGATTTTGCACAAGTAACACCAATACAAGTGTTAAAAAAGCTTTGAATTTTGCTCTCATTTGTAGTTCTAATTACGGTTATGCGATCAAATTTCTTAAAAATCTCTTAAAAAAACAAGTGAAATGCAAATATTTTATTAAAATAATGAAATACTGATAATTTAAATCTTAACATTTGAGGGATTTTTCTTTCCTTTTAGATTTGGTTATAAAAAATAATTCACCCTTTATTTAAGTGTTAAATAGTAGTTAATTGTTATGAAATGTGTGTTTTTGCTGATGTTTTGTTATGATGAAAAAAACGCAAAGAATTTGGTGTGATAATTTTGGAAGGGAATTTTAAGACTTGTTAAAATCTTGTTTTGACACTGATGTGGATAATGGAGTTGGAAAGTTTTATTTCCTGGTTTTTTGTACTTCCGTTAGCATAAACGATATTGAAGAGTCCGTTTTTGGTTAGCAGCCCGAAACCGAAACCAAGACCGAGTAAGTTGTCTTTTAAATTGGAGGTCTTGTCCTGGAAATAGGCGAAGTCGGTAATGGAATGAACGTAAATGTTGGAAGCCAGTACGTAGCGGTACTCGATGAGTAGTCCGGAGTATAAATTGGCCTGCAGGCTGTTTTCGTTAAATCCGCGGATGGAGTTGATTCCTCCGAAGCGGTATAATTCGTTAATGATGTAGTTGTTGCTTTGCAGGTAAAAAGTCTGATTCCGCAGGTTAAAGATGTTTCTCCTGTTGAGGTAAATGTTGTGGGCGGCATTGATCTGGAAAAAATACTGATCGTTGCTTTCTATTTTTGATTTCCGGGAGCCGATACCGCCTTTTAACAGCAGGCTGGTTCTTTCCGGGAAAAGGAAATCGTCCGGGTTATAGGCGTAGTATTCGTAGGAGCTGGTAATAAAGGAATTGTTGTAGTTGCTCAGTGTGCTGGAATTTGCTTTTTGAATGTCTACAGATTCGGTTTCCTGGTAGCCAAGGAATACTTTTGAGTTGTAATTAAAGTAATAACCGAGATTGATGTCGGTTGAGGTGTTTTGAAAGGTACTGTCCTGTTTGAATATTTTTAAATTTCCTTTGATCCCCAGCGGACTTTTAAAGAGGTAGGGGATTTCTGCGCCCAGATTGAAGGTGGTTTGTTCTTTTCCGTCGTTTTTCCAGTACAGGTTGAATTTCTCTCCGGAGTTCAGGATGTTGTTTAGCAGCAGGTCAAGGTAACCGTTAAATTTTACGGCACCGTTGTCGTCATTGGAAAAGCCTACAAAGCCGTCAAAGCGATTGGGTTTTGCTTTTTCCAGGTAAACATAAACTTTGGTGCTGTCTTTTGTGAAAAGGATTTCCGGATATTTTGTCTGGTTAACAAAAGGCAGTGCATTAAAGCTGTTGTGGATTAGTTTCAGGTTTTCCTGGTTAAAGGTTTTCTTCCGGTTTTGTTTTAAAATGTTTTTGCGGATGCCTTCCGGGAATTTGGTGTATCCGGCAATGACGATGTCGTTCAGGCTGCGCTTTTTTTCTGTGTGGATTTCCAGCTGTGCGGTTAACGCGTGGTTTATTTTTTTATAGTCTGTTAATTGAAGTGAGCTAAGGGAGTATCCTTTTTTTTCGAGTGTCTGTATTCCCTGGTTCATAAAGGCTTCTGTTTCGGATAGAGGAATCTGCAGCGTATCGTTTTTGAAATGTAACAGTTCTTTTTCTTCGGCGGTTATGTTACCTATATATATATGTATAAGGCTGGTTTTCTTTCCGATAGCATACGTGAAGGTAAAAGTACTGTCGTTTGTTTTGGATTGCTCCAGCAGTCTGCTTTCCAGGTAGCCTTTCTTAAAAAGGGAAGTGGCGAAGGTGTTGTTCTCGTCCAGTATGGATTTGGCATTGGCGTGCTTGTGCTGGTAGCCGATGCTGTCGATGGTTTTGTTTTCGGAGATGGCTGCTCCTTCAATTTTCAGGTACAGATTTTGGGCTTTACCGGAGTGGCAGAGGAGTATGAAAAATGAAAGTAGGAGTAGCTTTTTCAAAGACTAAATTGTTTTGGTAAAAATAACGTAAAAATTACAAAAAAGTATGCCGGAGTTATTTGTGTATTAATGTGGTTGAAAATTAATGTTTTATGATTTGATTTTTGAAAATTAATTTATACATTTGCAACCCCGTAAAAAGCGGGAATTTAATAACGTTAGAAATTTTATTAAAAAATTATGCCAACAATTCAACAATTAGTAAGAACAGGGAGAGCCCAGATAACTAAGAAGAGTAAATCGGCTGCTTTAGATTCTTGTCCTCAAAGAAGAGGGGTTTGTACGCGTGTTTACACTACTACGCCAAAGAAACCAAACTCTGCAATGCGTAAAGTTGCGCGTGTACGTTTGACAAATGGTAATGAAGTGAATGCTTACATCCCAGGAGAAGGACACAATCTACAAGAGCACTCGATAGTATTAGTTAGAGGCGGAAGGGTAAAAGATTTACCAGGTGTTAGATACCACATCGTTCGTGGTGCTTTGGATACTGCCGGAGTTAACGGTAGAACTCAAAGAAGATCTAAATATGGTGCTAAACGCCCTAAAGACAAAAAGTAATTTTTAAAAACTTTTAAAGAAAAGACATGAGAAAAAGACAGGCCAAAAAAAGACCTCTTTTACCAGATCCGAAATTTAACGATCAGTTAGTAACACGTTTTGTGAATAACTTAATGTGGGACGGTAAAAAATCGACTGCTTTCAAAGTATTCTATGATGCTTTAGAGATCGTTGAGACTAAAAAGCAAGATGCAGAAAAATCTTCATTGGAAATCTGGAAAGATGCATTAACAAATGTTATGCCTCACGTAGAAGTAAGAAGCCGCAGAGTTGGTGGAGCTACATTCCAAATCCCAATGCAAATTCGTCCGGATAGAAAAATTTCTATGGCGATGAAATGGATGATTCTTTATGCCAGAAGAAGAAATGAGAAATCTATGGCAGGGAAACTTGCTTCTGAAATTTTAGCTGCTGCAAAAGAAGAAGGTGCTGCTGTTAAAAAGAGAATGGATACTCACAAAATGGCAGAAGCGAACAAAGCATTCTCTCACTTTAGATTTTAATTCATAAGAAACATTAGAAATGGCTAGAGATTTAAAATATACTAGAAATATTGGGATTGCTGCTCACATTGATGCTGGTAAAACAACAACAACAGAGCGTATCTTATTCTATACGGGAAAAACACACAAAATTGGTGAGGTGCACGAAGGTGCTGCAACAATGGACTGGATGGAGCAAGAAGCAGAAAGAGGTATTACTATTACTTCTGCTGCAACAACTTGTACCTGGAATTTCCCTACAAATCAAGGAGCTTCTACTCCTGATACCAAAGACTACCACTTTAATATTATCGATACTCCGGGACACGTTGACTTTACAGTTGAGGTAAACCGTTCGTTACGTGTATTAGATGGATTAGTTTTCTTGTTTAGTGCTGTTGATGGTGTTGAGCCACAGTCGGAAACTAACTGGAGACTTGCTGACAACTATAAAGTTCCTCGTATGGGGTTTGTTAACAAGATGGACCGTCAGGGTTCAAACTTCTTAGCAGTTTGTCAACAAGTAAAAGATATGTTGAAATCAAACGCTGTTCCATTGGTATTGCCAATTGGTGATGAGGCTGATTTCAGAGGAGTTGTTGATTTGATCAAAAATCAGGCTATTGTTTGGCATGATGAGACTCAAGGAGCTACTTTTGATATCGTTCCTATCCCTGAGGATATGGTTGCTGATGCAAAACAATACAGAGCACAGTTAATTGAAGAAGTTGCTGCGTATGACGAAAACCTTTTAGAGAAATTCATGGAAGATGAAAGCTCTATTACTGAGGAAGAAATCAACAATGCATTAAGAAGAGCAACTATCGATATGGCTATCATCCCGATGTTGTGTGGTTCTTCATTTAAAAACAAAGGAGTTCAGTTCATGTTGGATTCAGTTTGTAAATTCTTGCCTTCTCCATTGGATAAAGAGGCAATTGAAGGAACAAATCCTGATACCGAGGAGCCAATTTCTCGTAAGCCATCTGTTACAGAGCCTTTCGCTGCTTTAGCATTTAAAATCGCTACTGACCCTTATGTTGGTCGTTTAGCATTCTTCAGGGCTTATTCTGGACGTTTGGACGCAGGTTCTTATGTGTTGAATAACCGTTCTGGGAATAAAGAGCGTATTTCCCGTATCTACCAAATGCACGCTAACAAACAAAATCCTATCGAATATATTGAGGCAGGAGATATTGGAGCTGCTGTTGGATTTAAAGATATCAAAACGGGTGATACCTTATCTGATGAGAAACACCCTATCGTATTGGAATCTATGGATTTCCCTGATCCGGTAATTGGTATCGCTGTTGAGCCTAAAACTAAGGCAGACGTTGATAAAATGGGTATGGCTTTAGCTAAATTAGCTGAAGAGGATCCTACGTTTACAGTGAGAACTGACCATGCTTCAGGACAAACTATTATTTCTGGTATGGGTGAGCTTCACTTAGACATTATCGTGGATCGTATGAGACGTGAGTTTAAAGTAGAAGTAAACCAAGGTGAGCCTCAGGTTGAGTACAAAGAAGCTTTCACAAGATCTGCTCAACACAGAGAAACTTACAAAAAACAGTCTGGTGGACGTGGTAAATTCGGTGATATCGTATTTAGAATTGAGCCTGCTGATGAAGTTGACGGAAAAGTGCCGGTTGGATTACAGTTTGTTAACGAAGTTAAAGGTGGTAACGTTCCTAAGGAATATATCCCGGCTGTAGAAAAAGGATTTAGAGAAGCTATGAAATCAGGTCCGTTAGCTGGATATGAAGTTGATAGTTTAAAAGTTACTTTATTGGATGGATCTTTCCACCCGGTGGATTCCGATGCACTATCTTTCGAATTGGCTGCTAAAATGGGATATAAAGAGTCTGCTAAAGCTGCAGGAGCTGTTATCCTTGAGCCAATCATGAAATTAGAGGTATTAACTCCGGAAGAAAATATGGGTGATATTGTTGGGGATTTGAACCGTCGTAGAGGTCAGATCAACAACATGGATGATAGAAATGGTGCTAAAGTTGTTAAAGCTAGTGTGCCGCTTTCTGAAATGTTCGGATATGTAACAACATTGAGAACATTATCTTCAGGTAGAGCAACTTCTACAATGGAGTTCTCTCACTATGCTGAAACGCCAAACAATATTTCTGAGGAAGTAATTAAAAAAGCAAAAGGTAACGCTTAATTTTTAGGAAAATGAGTCAAAAAATCAGAATAAAATTAAAGTCTTACGATCACAGCTTAGTAGACAAATCTGCTGAGAAAATCGTAAAAACTGTAAAGAGTACAGGTGCTGTGGTAACAGGTCCAATTCCGTTGCCAACACACAAAAAGATTTTCACTGTATTGCGTTCTCCGCACGTAAACAAAAAATCTAGAGAACAATTCGAAGTGAGTTCATACAAAAGATTATTAGATATCTATTCTTCATCTTCAAAAACAATTGATGCTCTAATGAAGTTAGAGTTACCAAGTGGAGTAGAGGTAGAGATCAAAGTGTGATAAAAATCGCATTTTAAAGTATTTAAGCATTAAGTTTTTTTATTTAAAACTTAATGCTTACTTTTGCGCACTCAAAAAATAAATATTTCAATAAGTAATTAATAATTAGTTTTATATGTCTGGGTTAATTGGTAGAAAAATCGGCATGACTAGTATTTTCGATGAAAACGGGAAAAACATTCCTTGTACAGTAATCGAAGCTGGACCATGCGTTGTTACCCAAGTCAGAACCAATGAGGTTGACGGGTATGAAGCGTTACAACTTGGTTTCGATGACAAAACAGAAAAACACGCTACTAAAGCGGACTTAGGTCACTTTAAAAAAGCGGGTACTGTTGCGAAAAAGAAAGTCGTTGAATTCCAAGATTTTGTAACTGAACACAAATTAGGTGATGTGATCACTGTAGATTTGTTTGAAGAAGGTGAGTTTGTAGACGTGCTAGGTGTGTCAAAAGGTAAAGGTTTCCAAGGGGTTGTTAAACGTCACGGTTTTGGTGGTGTTGGACAGGCTACTCATGGTCAGCACAACCGTTTGAGAGCGCCAGGTTCTGTTGGAGCATCATCTTATCCATCTAGAGTATTCAAAGGAATGCGTATGGCTGGAAGAACAGGAGGAGAAAATGTAACAGTTCAAAACCTTAGAGTTTTAAAAGTGGTTGCTGAAAAGAACTTACTTTTGGTTAAAGGAGCTATTCCTGGACACAAAAACTCTTACGTAATCATTCAAAAGTAATGGAAGTAAAAGTATTAGATATCAACGGAAAAGATACTGGAAGAAAAGTTCAACTTTCTGATTCAGTATTCGCAATTGAGCCTAATAATCACGCAGTATATCTTGATGTTAAACAATATTTAGCAAATCAAAGACAAGGTACTCACAAAGCTAAAGAGAGAGCTGAGGTTACTGGAAGTACGCGTAAGATTAAAAAACAAAAAGGAACCGGTACTGCTCGTGCAGGAAGTGTTAAGTCTCCTTTGTTTAAAGGTGGAGGTACAGTTTTTGGACCAAGACAAAGAAGTTATTCTTTCAAATTGAACAAAACTTTAAAGAGATTAGCTAGAAAATCTGCTTTCTCTATCAAAGCAAGTGAGTCCAATTTAGTAGTTCTTGAAGACTTTACTTTTGAAGCTCCAAACACTAAAAATTTCATTAATGTATTGAAAGCTTTAGGGTTAGAAAATAAAAAATCTTTATTTGTGTTGGGTGAATCAAATAAAAATGTATATTTGTCGTCACGCAATTTAAAGGCTTCTAGTGTTGTAACTACTTCAGAATTAAGTACTTATGCTATTTTAAATGCAAATAGTTTAGTGCTTTTGGAGGGTTCTTTAGAAGGAATTGAAGAAAATTTAAGCAAATAATAGGGTATGAGTATCATAATTAAACCTATCATTACTGAAAAAATTACCAAAGAGGGTGAAGTATTCAACCGCTTTGGTTTCGTTGTTGATAAGAAAGCAAACAAAATTCAGATCAAAAATGCAGTTGAGGCTGCTTACGGAGTGAATGTAGTTGCTGTAAACACAATGAATTACAGAGCTGATAGAACGGTTAAATTTACTAAGAGTGGTTTAATCAGTGGAAAGACTAATGCTTACAAAAAAGCAATTGTTCAAGTACAAGAAGGAGAAACAATAGATTTTTATAATAATATCTAATAGAACATGTCAGTTAGAAAATTAAAACCTATTACCCCGGGTCAGCGTTTTAGAGTTGTTAATAGCTTTGACACTATTACAACTGATAAGCCGGAGCGTTCTTTGATCGCACCGAAAAAAAACTCTGGAGGTAGAAATAGTCAAGGAAAGATGACCATGCGCTACACAGGTGGTGGTCACAAACAAAAGTATCGTATTGTTGATTTCAAAAGAACTAAAGTTGGAATTCCGGCTACAGTGAAAACAATCGAATACGATCCGAATCGTTCAGCGTTCATTTCGTTATTGTACTATGCAGATGGTGCTAAAACGTATATCATCGCTCAAAATGGTTTACAAGTGGGACAAACTGTAGTTTCTGGTCCTGAAGCGGCTCCAGAAATTGGTAATACTTTACCTTTAAGTAAAATTCCTCTAGGAACTGTTATTTCTTGTATTGAGTTAAGACCTGGTCAGGGAGCTGTAATCGCTCGTTCTGCTGGTACTTTTGCTCAATTAATGGCGAGAGACGGTAAATATGCTACAATTAAAATGCCTTCAGGTGAAACAAGATTAATCTTGTTAACTTGTTCTGCAACTATTGGAGCAGTATCTAACTCAGATCATCAATTAGTTGTATCAGGAAAAGCTGGTAGATCTAGATGGTTAGGAAGAAGACCGAGAACAAGACCGGTTGCAATGAACCCAGTAGATCACCCGATGGGTGGTGGTGAAGGACGTTCTTCTGGAGGTCACCCACGTTCTAGAAAAGGTTTACCTGCTAAAGGTTATAGAACTCGTTCTAAAGTTAATCCGAGTAATAAGTATATCGTAGAACGTAGAAAGAAATAATAAGTAAGATATGGCACGTTCATTAAAAAAAGGACCTTTTGTACACTATAAATTAGATAAGAAAGTTCAGGAAAATATCGAAAAAGGTAATAAAGGAGTTGTTAAGACTTGGTCTAGAGCTTCAATGATTACTCCGGATTTTGTTGGACAAACTATCGCAGTTCACAACGGTCGTCAATTTGTACCTGTTTACGTAACAGAAAACATGGTAGGTCATAAATTAGGAGAGTTTTCACCAACAAGATCTTTTAGAGGTCATGCTGGAGCAAAAAATAAAGGTAAAAAATAATAAGAAGCTATGGGAGTTCGTAAAAGAGAAAGAGCCGAGCAGATTAAAGAAGCTAACAAGCAAATTGCATTTGCTAAGCTGAATAACTGCCCTACTTCACCTAGAAAAATGCGCTTAGTGGCAGATTTAGTTAGAGGTCAGAAGGTAGAAAAAGCTCTTAATATATTAAGATTTAGTTCAAAAGAAGCTTCTCGCAAATTAGAGAAATTGTTGTTATCGGCTATTGCTAACTGGCAAGCTAAAAACGCAGACGCTAATATGGAAGAAGCAGGCTTATTTGTAAAAGAGATCCGTGTTGATGGTGGTATGATGTTGAAAAGACTTCGTCCGGCTCCACAAGGTCGCGCACACAGAATCAGAAAACGTTCTAACCACGTTACAATCGTGATTGGAGATATTAATAACACACAAAGCAATTAATAAAGATGGGACAAAAGACAAATCCAATCGGAAATCGCCTTGGTATCATCAGAGGATGGGATTCTAACTGGTATGGTGGAAATGACTACGGTGATAAACTTGCCGAAGATCACAAAATCAGAAAGTACATTCATGCTCGTTTATCAAAAGCTAGTGTATCTAAAGTAATCATCGAGAGAACTTTGAAACTTGTAACCGTTACTATCACTACTGCCAGACCTGGTATCATTATCGGAAAAGGTGGTCAAGAGGTAGACAAGTTAAAAGAAGAACTTAAGAAAATTACTGACAAAGAGGTTCAAATTAACATCTTTGAAATTAAAAGACCTGAACTTGATGCTTACTTAGTAGGTACAAGTATCGCTCGTCAGATTGAAAGTCGTATTTCTTACAGACGTGCAATTAAAATGGCTATTGCTGCTGCTATGCGTATGAACGCTGAAGGTATCAAAGTTATGATTTCTGGTCGTTTGAACGGTGCTGAAATGGCACGTTCAGAAATGTTCAAAGAAGGACGTATTCCTCTATCAACTTTCAGAGCTGACATCGATTACTCACTAGCTGAAGCACATACTACTTATGGTAGAATGGGTATCAAAGTGTGGATCATGAAAGGTGAAGTTTACGGAAAAAGAGATCTTTCCCCGTTAGTAGGTATGGACAAAAAACAGTCTAAATCTACAGGATCTTCTTCTTCTCCAAAAGGAAATGGTAGACCTAACCAACGCAAAAGAAAGTAATTTTTAAACTAAAGAAAAATGTTACAGCCTAAAAGAACAAAATACCGTAAGGTACAGAAAGGTAAAATGAAAGGCATTTCTCAAAGAGGACATGAACTTTCTAATGGAATGTTTGGTATCAAATCTTTAGATTCGTCATTTATTACTTCTCGTCAAATCGAAGCTGCGCGTATTGCTGCAACTCGTTACATGAAAAGAGAGGGACAATTATGGATTAAAATTTTCCCAGATAAACCTATCACCAAGAAACCTCTTGAAGTACGTATGGGTAAAGGTAAAGGTGCAGTTGAATACTGGGCTGCAGTTGTGAAACCTGGAAGAATTATGTTTGAAGTTGGAGGAGTTCCTCTTTCTGTTGCAAAAGAGGCTTTACGTCTTGCTGCACAAAAACTTCCTGTTAAAACTAAGTTTATCGTTGCTAGAGATTTCGAAGCATAATCAATTTTTATTATGAAACAATCAGAAATTAAGAATCTATCTGCAGCTGAGTTACAAGGACAACTTAGTCAGTTAAAGAAGACATATGCCGACCTAAAAACAGCTCACGCTATTTCTCCAATTGAAAACCCGTTACAGTTAAGAACTGTAAGAAGATCGATTGCTAGAGTTGCCTCTGAGCTAAGCAAAAGAGAGTTACAATAATTGTATTCTGCTGAAAGATGGAAAAAAGAAATTTAAGAAAAGAAAGAATAGGTGTAGTTACAAGCAACAAAATGGAAAAATCTATTGTTGTTTCTGAAACAAGAAGAGTAAAACACCCGTTATATGGTAAGTTCGTGTTAAAGACTAAAAAATATGTTGCGCACGACGAAACAAACGATTGCAATATTGGAGATACTGTAAGAATTATGGAGACACGTCCATTAAGTAAATCTAAATGTTGGAGATTAGTTGAAATCATTGAAAGAGCGAAGTAATTATGGTACAACAAGAATCTAGATTAAAAGTAGCAGATAACACGGGAGCTAAAGAAGTTTTAACTATCCGTGTTTTAGGAGGAACGAAACGTCGTTATGCCTCTGTTGGAGATAAAATTGTAGTGTCAATTAAAGATGCAACACCAAACGGAAACGTTAAGAAAGGTGCTGTATCCACTGCAGTTGTTGTACGTACCAAAAAAGAAGTGAGAAGAGCCGACGGTTCATACATCAGATTTGACGATAACGCTTGCGTATTGTTAAATGCTGCTGGTGAAATGAGAGGAACTCGTGTTTTTGGTCCTGTAGCAAGAGAACTTCGTGAAAAACAATTCATGAAAATTGTATCATTAGCACCAGAAGTGCTTTAATTCGTTGTAAAAATGATAAAGCTAAAAATTAAATCAGGAGATATCGTAAAAGTAATCGCTGGAGACCATAAAGGTGCTGAAGGTAAAGTTTTACGTGTACTTCGCGAGAAAAATAAAGCGGTAGTTGAAGGTGTTAACATGGTTTCGAAACATACTAAACCAAGTGCAAAAAACCCTCAAGGTGGTATCGTTAAAAAAGAAGCTCCAATTCATATCTCTAATATCGCTCTAGTTGATCCTAAAACTAAGGAAGCAACAAGAGTAGGAGTTAAAGTAGAAGGAGATAAGAAAGTGAGATTTTCAAAAAAATCTAATCAAGTATTATAGTGATGGCTTATATACCTAGACTAAAAGAAGAATATAAGAGCAGAGTAATTGCTGCTCTTACAGAAGAGTACGGTTACAAAAACGTTATGCAGGTTCCTAAACTTGAAAAAATCGTTGTAAGCCGTGGTGTTGGTGCAGCTGTATCAGATAAGAAATTAGTTGATCATGCAGTTGAAGAATTAACAAAAATTACAGGTCAAAAAGCAGTATCTACCATTTCTAAAAAAGACGTTGCGTCTTTCAAATTAAGAAAAGGTATGCCAATTGGTGCTAAAGTAACTTTACGTGGAGAAAGAATGTATGAATTCTTAGATCGTTTGATCACTTCTGCATTACCACGTGTAAGAGATTTCGGTGGTATCAAAGCAACTGGATTTGATGGTAGAGGTAATTATAACCTAGGAGTTTTGGAGCAAATCATTTTCCCTGAAATTGATATTGACAAAGTAAACAAAATTGCTGGTTTCGATATTACTTTTGTAACTTCAGCATCAACAGATAAAGAAGCGAAGTCATTATTAGTACAATTAGGATTACCTTTTAAAAAGAATTAAGTTATGGCTAAAGAATCAATGAAAGCCCGCGAGGTAAAAAGACAAGCGTTGGTAGACAAGTATGCTGAAAAAAGAAAAGCTTTGTTAGAAGCTGGAGATTATGAAGGTTTACAAAAGTTACCAAAAAATGCTTCTCCTGTTCGTTTACACAATCGTTGTAAATTAACCGGAAGACCAAGAGGGTATATGCGTCAATTCGGTATTTCACGTGTAACTTTCCGTGAAATGGCTAATAATGGATTGATTCCAGGGGTTAGAAAAGCTAGCTGGTAATATAAAAGAATTATAAATTGATTAAAGGTTCGGTAAATGAGTATTTACCGAAAACCATAATCGCAAATTAATACATATGTATACAGATCCTATTGCAGATTTTTTGACAAGAGTTAGAAATGCGGTACGTGCTAACCACAAAGTGGTTGAAATTCCTGCTTCTAATTTGAAAAAAGAAATCACAAAGATTTTATTTGATCAAGGCTATATTTTAAGCTACAAATTTGATGACAGTACTGTTCAAGGTACCATCAAAATCGCTCTTAAGTATGATAAAGAAACTAAAGAGTCTGTAATTAAAGATATCCAAAGAATTAGTAAACCAGGTTTACGTAAGTACGCTGGTGCTGCTAACCTACCGAGAATCTTAAACGGTTTAGGTATTGCTATCGTTTCTACATCAAAAGGTTTGATGACTGGAAAACAAGCGAAGCAATTAAATGTTGGTGGTGAAGTAATTTGTTACGTATACTAATTAAAAGACTTACACATGTCAAGAATAGGTAAAAATCCAATTGTAATTCCAGCTGGCGTAACTGTAGAAGTTAAAGAAGGTGTAGTTACAGTAAAAGGAAAATTAGGTGAACTTACTCAGGAATTTTCAGATGTATCTGTTAAAATTGAGGATGGTCAAGTAATCGTTGAGAGATCTTCTGATCATAAAGATCAAAGAGCAAAGCACGGTTTATACAGAGCTTTAATCAGCAATATGATTGTTGGTGTTGCTGAAGGATTTACAAAACAATTAGAATTAGTTGGAGTTGGGTATAGAGCATCAAATCAAGGTCAAAGACTTGATGTTGCTTTAGGTTTCTCTCACAACATCGTTCTTGAAGTAGTTCCAGAAGTAATTGTAGAAACAGTTTCTGAGAAAGGTAAAAACCCAATCATTAAGTTAGCTTCACACGACAAACAACTTTTAGGTCAAGTTGCGGCAAAGATTCGTTCTTTCCGTAAGCCTGAACCATACAAAGGAAAAGGTGTTAAATTTGTGGGTGAAGTATTAAGAAGAAAAGCAGGTAAATCAGCTTAAAAATTAAGACTATGTCATTAACAAAATCTGAAAGAAGACAAAGAATACAGTTCAGAATCAGAAAGATTGTAAGCGGAACTGCTGCTAAACCAAGACTTTCTGTTTTTAGATCTAATAAAGAAATCTATGCGCAAATCATAGATGACGTTAACGGTGTAACCTTAGTTGCAGCTTCTTCAAGAGAGAACGGAGTAACTAAAGGAACGAACGTAGAAACAGCTGCTGCAGTTGGAAAACTAATTGCAGAGAAAGCTTTGAAAGCAGGTATTGATACCATCACTTTCGATAGAGGTGGTTATTTATACCATGGACGTGTTAAATCATTAGCCGAAGGAGCTAGAGAAGCTGGACTTAAATTCTAAGAATTATGTATCATAATTATAAAAATGTAGAACTAGTAAAACCAAGTGGTCTTGAATTAAAAGACCGTTTGGTAAGTGTTAATCGTGTTACTAAAGTTACAAAAGGTGGTAGAGCTTTCGGTTTTTCTGCTATTGTAGTTGTAGGAGACGAAAACGGTGTAGTAGGTCATGGTCTAGGTAAATCTAAAGATGTGTCTGAAGCTATTGCTAAAGCAGTAGAAGATGCAAAGAAGAATCTAGTTAGAATTCCTTTGGCAAGTCATACTATTCCTCACGAACAAAAAGGTAAATTTGGTGGAGCACGTGTATTCTTGATGCCTGCATCACATGGTACCGGAGTTATTGCTGGTGGTTCTGTAAGAGCCGTAGTAGAATCTTTAGGTATTCATGATGTATTGTCAAAATCACAAGGTTCATCAAACCCACACAATGTTGTTAAAGCTACTTTTGATGCTTTATTACAATTGAGAAGTGCTCACACTGTTGCAAAACAAAGAGGTATTTCTTTAGAGAAAGTATTCAAAGGTTAATTCAAGGAAATTATGGCAAAAATTAAAGTAAAACAAGTAAAAAGTCAAATCAACTGTCCTCTTACACAAAAGAGAACATTAGAAGCTTTAGGTCTTCGTAGATTAGGACAAGTTGTTGAGCATGAAGCAACTTCTGCTATCCTTGGAATGGTAAATAAAGTTCAACACTTAGTTTCTGTAGAAGAAACTAAATAATAACAGTATTCGTTATGAATTTAAGTAATTTACAACCAGCTGAAGGGTCAACACACAATCAAAATAAAAGATTAGGTAGAGGAGAAGGTTCTGGTAAAGGTGGTACTGCTGCACGTGGTCACAAAGGAGCTAAATCTCGTTCTGGTTATTCTAAAAAGATTGGTTTTGAAGGAGGTCAAATGCCTTTACAAAGACGTGTACCTAAGTTTGGTTTCAAAAACATCAACCGAGTAGAGTACCAGGGTGTTAATTTAGACACACTTCAATTATTAGTTGATAATGGAGTTGTTACTGATACTGTTGATTTTTCAGTTTTAGTAGACAATCGTTTAGCAACAAAAAATAGCTTAGTAAAGATTTTAGGAAGAGGAGAGCTTAAAGCAAAACTAAAAGTAACTGCTCACAAATTTACTGCTACTGCAAAAGCGGCTATCGAGGCTGCAGGTGGAGAAGTAGTAACTTTATAATCTTTATAGACAGATGAAGAAATTTATAGAATCATTAGTAAATGTTTGGAAGATAGAAGAACTAAAAAATAAAATTTTAGTTACTCTAGGATTGTTATTAGTTTATCGTTTAGGTGCGCAAGTAACACTTCCAGGTATTGATGCTACTAAATTGCAAAGTTTATCTAGTCAAACAGATCAAGGTATTGGTTGGTTAATCAATGTATTTACAGGTGGTGCGTTCTCGCAGGCATCTGTATTTGCATTGGGTATCATGCCGTATATTTCAGCGTCAATTGTAGTTCAGTTAATGGGAATCGCGGTTCCTTATTTACAGAAACTACAAAAAGACGGTGAGAGCGGAAGAAAAAAGATCAACCAAATCACAAGATGGTTAACTATTGGTATTACCCTATTGCAAGGTCCAGGTTATATTTATAACTTGTATAAACAATTGCCTGCTGATGCCTTTTTATTAGGATTTAGTTCATTCTCATTCTTATTCTCATCTGTAATCATCTTAGTTACAGGTACGATTTTTGCAATGTGGTTAGGTGAAAAAATTACTGATAAAGGTATTGGAAACGGTATTTCTTTGTTGATCATGGTGGGTATTCTTGCCCGATTGCCTCAGGCTTTCATTCAGGAATTCTCTTCCCGTGTAACAGAAAATAACGGAGGGCCTATGCTTATCGTTTTAGAAGTAATTATTTGGTTATTAATCATCATTGCTTGTATTTTATTAACCATGGCTGTTAGAAAAATACCGGTACAATACGCTCGTCGTACAACAGCCGGAGATTTCGAACAGGACATGATGGGAGGTAACAGACAATGGATTCCTTTAAAGCTTAATGCTTCAGGAGTTATGCCGATTATCTTCGCACAAGCAATTATGTTTATTCCTGCTGCAGTTGCTGGTTTGTCAACTTCAGATGCGGCTCAAACTATCACTACGAGCTTCCAAAATATCTTTGGATGGCAGTATAATTTAGTTTTTGCCTTATTAATCATAATTTTTACTTACTTTTACACCGCAATTACAGTACCTACAAATAAAATGGCAGATGATCTGAAGCGTAGCGGAGGTTTCATCCCTGGAATTCGTCCGGGTGTTGAAACAGGAGACTACCTGGATAAAATCATGTCACTTATAACTTTTCCAGGTTCGTTATTCTTGGCTTTAATAGCTGTGTTCCCAGCTATTGCAGTAAGCCTTTTAGGAGTACAACAAGGGTGGGCAATGTTTTATGGCGGAACATCGTTACTTATTATGGTGGGTGTTGCAATTGATACTATTCAACAAATAAATTCTTATTTATTGAATAAACATTATGATGGTTTGATGAAAAGTGGTAAAAATAGAAAAGCAGTAGCTTAATTTTTATGGCAAAACAATCAGCAATAGAACAAGACGGATCAATCATTGAAGCATTGTCAAATGCGATGTTCCGTGTAGAATTAGAAAATGGACACATAGTAATTGCTCATATCTCTGGTAAAATGCGTATGCATTATATCAAATTATTACCTGGTGATAAAGTGAAGTTAGAGATGAGCCCTTACGATTTGTCTAAAGCAAGAATTACTTATAGATACTAAAGGCTATTAAAATGAAAGTAAGAGCATCAGTTAAAAAAAGAAGTGCCGAGTGCATTATTGTGCGTAGAAAAGGAAGATTATACGTTATTAATAAAAAGAATCCTAGATTTAAACAAAGACAAGGATAGTTATGGCAAGAATTGCAGGGGTAGATATACCTAAAAACAAAAGAGGAATCATCGCTTTAACCTATATCTTCGGAATTGGGAATAGTAGAGCTAAAGAGATTTTAGAAAAAGCTAACGTAAGCGAAGATAAAAAAGTTCAAGACTGGAATGATGACGAGATCGGAGCGATCCGTGAAGCCGTTTCTTATTTCAAGATTGAAGGTGAATTACGTTCTGAGATTTCATTAAACATCAAACGTTTAATGGATATCGGATGTTATAGAGGAATTCGTCACAGAGCTGGACTTCCATTAAGAGGTCAAAGAACTAAGAACAACTCTAGAACAAGAAAAGGTAAAAGAAAAACTGTTGCTAACAAGAAAAAAGCAACTAAATAATAAGTAGTAGTATGGCTAAGGCAAGTACAAAAAAACGTAAAGTTATCGTTGAATCAACAGGCGAAGCTCATATTAATGCTACCTTTAACAACATCATCATCTCGTTAACAAACAAGAAAGGTGAAGTTATTTCTTGGTCTTCAGCTGGTAAAATGGGCTTTAGAGGTTCTAAAAAGAACACTCCTTATGCAGCTCAAATGGCAGCAGAAGATTGTAGCAAAGTAGCGTTAGAAGCAGGTCTTAAAAAAGTAAAAGTTTACGTAAAAGGTCCTGGAAATGGTAGAGAATCTGCCATCAGATCTCTTCATAACGGAGGAATAGAAGTTACAGAAATTATTGATGTAACTCCAATGCCACACAATGGTTGTCGTCCTCCAAAAAGAAGAAGAGTTTAATTATAATAGTATAACCTAAGGTAGGAATAAGATTATCGGAGGAAAGACCTGAATTCATAATCCCTACCTTTTTTTAATTTTTAGCAATGGCAAGATATACTGGTCCACAAACTAAAATTGCTCGTAAATTTGGCGAAGCAATCTTCGGAGATGATAAAGCCTTCGAAAAAAGAAATTACCCTCCAGGGCAACATGGTTTAGCGAAAAAAAGAGGTAAAAAATCTGAGTACGCTATTCAGTTAATGGAAAAGCAAAAAGCTAAGTACACTTACGGAATTTTAGAACGTCAGTTCAGAAGTTTGTTTGAAAAAGCATCTGCATCAAGAGGTGTTACAGGTGAAGTTTTAATCCAATTATGTGAGTCAAGACTTGATAACGTAGTATACAGAATGGGTATCGCTCCTTCTCGTCGTGCTGCACGTCAAATCGTTTCTCACAGACATATCACGGTTAATGGAGAAGTAGTAAACATTCCTTCTTATCACTTAAAACCTGGTGACAAAGTTGCAGTTCGTGAAAAATCAAAATCTCTTGAAGCTATCGAACGTTCGTTATCTAATTCTAGCACTGTTTACGAATGGATTACTTGGAACAATGAAACTAAAGAAGGTACTTTCGTTTCTGTACCTGCTAGACTTCAGATTCCAGAAAACATTAAGGAGCAGTTAATCGTAGAGTTGTACAACAAATAATAATTAGACATCAGTCGAAATAAATATGGCAATATTTAATTTTCAAAAGCCCGATAAAGTTATCATGATCGATTCAACCGATTTTGAAGGTAAATTTGAATTTAGACCTTTAGAACCGGGATATGGATTGACTGTTGGTAACGCATTAAGACGTGTTTTGCTTTCTTCTTTAGAAGGATATGCAATCACTTCGGTTCGTATTGAAGGAGTGGATCACGAATTCTCTACAATATCAGGAGTGGTTGAAGATGTAACAGAAATTATATTGAATCTTAAACAAGTACGTTTCAAACGTCAGATCGAAGATATCGATAACGAATCTGTTTCTATCTCTTTTTCAGGTAAGGATCAATTGACAGCTGGAGATTTTCAAAAGTTTATCTCTGGTTTTCAGGTACTAAACCCGGATTTGGTTATCTGCAACCTTGATAGCAAAATTACCATAAACATGGAATTAACTATTGAGAAAGGTCGTGGTTACGTTCCTGCAGAAGAAAACAAAAAACAAAACGCACCTATAGGAACTATTTTTACAGATTCTATTTACACACCAGTAAAGAACGTAAAATATTCAATAGAAAATTTCCGTGTTGAGCAAAAAACTGACTACGAAAAATTAGTTTTTGAAATCATTACAGATGGTTCTATTCACCCTAAAGATGCATTAACAGAAGCAGCTAAAACGTTGATTCATCACTTTATGTTGTTCTCTGACGAAAGAATTACACTTGAGGCTGATGAAATTGCACAAACAGAGTCGTATGATGAAGAGTCATTACATATGAGACAATTGCTTAAAACTAAGCTTGTTGATATGGACTTATCTGTAAGAGCATTAAATTGTTTAAAAGCGGCTGAAGTTGATACACTTGGCGATTTAGTATCATTTAATAAAAATGATCTGATGAAGTTCCGTAATTTCGGTAAAAAATCATTAACAGAACTTGATGAATTAGTTGCTGTTAAAGGTCTTACTTTCGGGATGGATTTAACTAAATATAAATTAGATAAAGAATAATCTAGTCCGCTTTATGCGCGATTAAATTGTATAGCAATGAGACACGGAAAAAAAATAAATCATTTAAGCAGACAGTCAGGACATAGAAAATCTATGTTGGCTAATATGGCTTGTTCTCTAATCGAGCACAAGCGTATCAATACTACTGTTGCTAAAGCTAAAGCTTTAAAGCAATTTGTAGAACCATTGGTAACGAAATCTAAAGAAGATACTACTCACAATCGTCGTGTTGTTTTCTCTTATTTGAGAAACAAATATGCGGTTACTGAATTGTTCAGAGAAGTTGCAGCAAAAGTTGGAGATCGTCCGGGTGGATATACTCGTATTATTAAATTGGGTAACCGTCTTGGAGATAACGCTGATATGGCAATGATCGAACTTGTAGATTTCAACGAATTGTACAACGGAGGTAAAAAAGAAGTTAAGAAAGCAACTACCCGTCGTGGTAGAGCAAAAAAAGCTGAAACAACTGCTGAAGCTCCCGCTGCTGATACTACTGAAAATACAGAAGTTACTGAATAATCATGAAACAATTGATTCTTCAATAAAAAATAAGGATGAACTTTTTAAGTTTGTCCTTTTTTTTTGCCCTTTTGAAACCGTTTGAGCCACTAGCACGCAGAATTATAAAATCTTTTTTACTTGTTTTAATTGAATCGTTTCAGAAAGAAATAATTTAGATTAAATTTGCAAAATTTTACAACACAACAAAAAATGAAATATTCAAATCGAAATCAAGCCATCCTTTTATTAAGCGACGGAACTGTTTTTTATGGTAAATCCATAGGAATCGAAGGAACTACCTTCGGCGAAGTCTGTTTTAATACCGGAATGACGGGATATCAGGAAATTTTTACAGACCCTTCTTATTTTGGTCAATTAATGGTAGCTACCAATGCTCATATCGGTAACTACGGAGTTCATGAAGACGAAGTTGATTCAGACGGGATCAAAATTGCCGGACTGGTATGCAAAAACTTTAGTTTTAATTATTCAAGACCTGATGCTTCTGAAAGTCTTTTCGATTATTTCGATAAAGTAAAACTGGTTGCCATTTCCGATGTCGATACCAGAGCTTTAGTGAGCTATATCCGTGACAACGGTGCCATGAATGCAGTGATCTGTACAGACGGTACACCGCTTGAAGATTTGAAAAAACAACTGGCTGCAGTTCCGAATATGAAAGGTCTGGAACTGGCTTCTACCGTTTCTACTAAAGAAGCATATTACTTTGGTGACGAAAAGGCAACTTACAAAATTGCCGCACTCGACCTTGGAATCAAAACCAATATCCTGCGATGCCTGGCAGAAAGAGATGCTTATATTAAAGTATTCCCTTATAATGCTACTTTTGAAGAGCTGAAAGCATTTAACCCTGACGGTTACTTTTTGTCGAACGGGCCTGGTGATCCGGATCCGTTAAAAGACGTACAGGAAGTGGCACGCCAGATTTTAGCAACCGATACACCTGTTTTCGGAATTTGTTTGGGACACCAGATCATTGCCCTGGCAAATGGTATCTCAACCTATAAAATGTTTAACGGTCACAGAGGGATTAACCACCCTGTAATGAATGTTATTACCAATAAAGGGGAAATTACCTCACAGAACCATGGTTTTGCAGTGGTGCGTGAAGAATTGGAAAAACACCCGGATTTTGAAATAACACATGTTCACCTGAACGACGGTACTGTTGCGGGTATGCGTATGAAAAACAAAAGCTGTTTCTCGGTACAATACCACCCGGAAGCAAGTCCCGGACCTCACGATGCGCGTTATTTATTTGACCAATTCATCGAAAACATTAAATTAGCTAAAAAATAAATTCGTTACACACCTAACGAAAGAAGTTAACCAAATTAAAGTATCAGATTATGAGCATGATTATAAAAGTTCACGCAAGACAAATATTAGATTCAAGAGGTAATCCTACCGTAGAAGTAGATGTATATACAGAAAATGGTGTTTTAGGAAGAGCAGCAGTGCCTTCCGGAGCATCAACCGGAGAACATGAGGCAGTAGAATTGCGCGATGGCGGAAAAGCCTACATGGGGAAAGGAGTTTTAAAAGCAGTTGAAAATGTAAATACAACTATTGCTTCGGAAATTGTTGGGATGTCGGTTTTTGAGCAAAATGCGATTGATAAAATGATGATTGAATTGGATGGAACACCAAACAAATCCAATTTGGGAGCAAACGCTATTTTAGGAGTATCGCTGGCAGTGGCAAAAGCAGCTGCTAACGAATTGGGAATGCCGTTGTATCGTTATGTTGGTGGTGTATCTGCCAATACCTTGCCGGTACCGATGATGAACATTATTAACGGAGGATCACATTCTGATGCGCCTATCGCTTTTCAGGAATTTATGATCATGCCGGTAAAAGCTCAGAACTTTACACATGCCATGCAAATGGGTACGGAAATATTCCATAACCTTAAAAAAGTATTACACGACAGAAAATTAAGTACTGCTGTTGGCGATGAAGGTGGTTTTGCACCAAATTTAGCCGGAGGTACCGAAGATGCTCTGGATTCTATTAAATTAGCGGTAGAAAATGCAGGGTATACTTTCGGGGAAGATATTAAAATTGCATTGGACTGTGCCGCTTCTGAATTTTATGTAGACGGAAAATACGATTACACTAAATTTGAAGGCGCCACCGGGAAAATCAGAACCTCAGAAGAGCAGGCGGCTTATTTGGCTGAATTAGCGGCTAAATACCCGATTATTTCAATCGAAGACGGGATGTATGAAGACGACTGGAACGGCTGGAAGCTGTTAACAGAGAAAATCGGTGATAAAGTACAATTGGTAGGGGACGATTTGTTTGTAACAAACGTACAACGCCTGTCAAGAGGAATTGAAGAGAATATTGCCAATTCCATTTTAATTAAAGTAAACCAGATCGGAACCTTAACCGAAACGATTGCAGCGGTAAACATGGCGCATAATGCCGGATATACTTCTGTAATGTCACACCGCTCCGGAGAAACGGAAGACAATACCATTGCCGACCTGGCTGTGGCGTTAAATTGCGGTCAGATCAAAACCGGATCGGCTTCCCGTTCAGATCGTATGGCAAAATACAATCAATTGCTTAGAATAGAAGAAGAATTAGCCGAAGTGGCTTATTTCCCTCAGGAAAGAGCTTTTAAAGTGAAATAAAGCAATTAAAGCGATATTTGAAAAAACCTGATAGTTATTATCAGGTTTTTTTGTTTGTAAAAAGGAATTCCTGTGATAAAGCTAACTTTTTTAAGGGATAAATAACGGTTTGAAAGAGCCTGTATTTTGAGGCCGGTTTTCCGGTGGTTAAAAATGTGAAAAATGTAATTTTTACCCCCAATTTTTACGGAATAATTAACGATTTCCTTATGTGATTTTCTTGAGATATCCGTTGGAATTTCTTAAATTCGCAGATAACAAAAATATTTTACATTTAATTCCTAATACAAACATGTCAAAAACTGCAATATTAGAAATTGATGGCAACAAATATGAATTTCCGGTAATCGAAGGAAGTGAGAAAGAGGTTGCTATCGATATTGAGAAATTACGTGCTGCAACTGGCGCGATTACGCTTGATCCGGGGTATAAAAATTCAGGATCTTGTAAGAGTGAAATTACTTTCCTTGACGGAGAAGAAGGTATCCTTCGTTATAGAGGTTATGCTATTGAAGATTTAGCTGAGAAAGCCAACTTTTTAGAAGTTTCTTATTTGGTTATTTTCGGTGAATTGCCAACAGCTGCTCAGTTAGAAAAATTCGAAAACGATATTCGAAAATATACTTTGGTAAATGAAGAAATGAAAAACATCATTGATGGTTTTCCTAAAACGGCTCATCCAATGGGTGTTTTATCTTCATTGACAAGTGCTTTAACCGCATTTAACCCGAAAGTTGTCAATGTAGAAAACGAAGACGAAATGTACACTGCTGTTTGTAAAACAATGGGTAAATTTTTAGTTTTAGCTACATGGACTTTCAGAAAAACATCTGGTTTCCCATTAAACTACTACGATAACACCAAAGGTTATGTAGAGAACTTTTTACGTTTAATGTTCGAATTGCCAACAAGTCCTTATACAATTAACCCGGTTATCGTGGATGCATTGGATAAATTGTTTATCCTACATGCTGATCACGAACAAAACTGTTCTACTTCAACTGTGAGAATGGTTGGATCTTCACATGCAGGTTTATTCGCTTCCATTTCGGCAGGAGTTTCCGCTTTATGGGGACCACTTCACGGAGGAGCAAACCAGGCAGTATTGGAAATGCTGGAAGAAATCCAGAAAGATGGTGGTGATGCAGATAAATACCTTGCAAAAGCGAAAGATAAGAACGATCCTTTCCGTTTAATGGGATTTGGTCACCGTGTGTACAAAAACTTCGATCCGCGTGCTAAAATCATTAAAAAAGCTGCAGATGAAGTATTGGCAACATTAGGAGTTAATGACCCAATCTTGAACATCGCTAAAAAACTTGAAGAATCTGCTTTACAGGATGAGTATTTCAAATCAAGAAACCTGTATCCAAACGTAGATTTCTATTCCGGAATTATCTACCGTGCTTTAGGAATCCCTACGGATATGTTTACGGTGCTTTTTGCTATCGGACGTCTTCCGGGATGGATTGCACAATGGAGAGAAATGCGTGTTAACAAAGAACCTATCGGTCGTCCGCGTCAGGTATATGTTGGACACCCGTTGCGTTCTTTTAAACCAATGAACGAAAGATAGTAAGCTGTCAATATTTGAGTCGTCCTAAAATAGGT